>NZ_LT629733.1:2945000-3098671 GCF_900104785.1 Formosa sp. Hel1_31_208 | reverse complement strand
AAAAACATGCTGTTATCTCCGGTTTTCCTGGTGTCAGTGCAAACAGAATCACATGTCAAAAAATGCTTGTATATAGTTTCTAATTTCATAAAATAAAAGTAAGAAAAAGTCCTAATCATTATGATTAGGACTTTTATATCTTCTAAAAAAAGAATTAGTTTCTCTTCTTACTATTTCCTTGAGTTTTGAACCAACTCTAGACATTGCGCATCTAAACCCGATATAGTCAGTTGCCATATCCTGTGGGAAATATCTGCGTTGTGCTGGATCAATCCAGTAGGCTCTATCTCTCCAAGAACCCCCTTTATATACTCTCACTTCATCATTAATCAAAGACGTTCTATCATTAGAGGTGTCATATTCTTTTATAATCTGACCTGTAGAATCTCTTTTAACGTTATGTCGCGGAGAGTTATACATTTTGCTAGTTAAGTTGCTTTTATCAGAAGTGTCTTCGTCTTCATCAAAGCTATCAGCGTACTGTCGTGATGATCTAGCATCTCCATCTCTAAAGTTACGGTTATCACTTTTTATCAAAGTTTGTTCTTAAGTACGTTTCATTTTCGTCAACACCTACCTGTAAGATTTCACCTGGCAAGTTTCTTGCAATTACTTGACCATTACTTAAAGTGTCAAACACAATCTCATCAGGAGTAACAATTTTCACTGTTCCATCTTCGTTAATCGCATTTTTAGTGTAGACATTCCCTCTGTAGTAGTTAAAGTCATTAAATTCGTCATCTACTATAGGACGATATACATCGGCTACCCATTCAGCAACATTACCTGCCATATCGTATAACCCATAATCGTTAGGTGCATATGACATTACTTGAGCAGTAATATCAGCGCCATCATCAGACCACCCAGCAATTCCGCCGTAATCTCCTTTTCCTTGCTTAAAGTTTGCTAATTGATCTCCTTTAGTTTTTTCGTTTCCCAGAACGTGTGTATTGACCGTCCCATGGATATTTTTTACGTCCGCGATAGACATTATAGCTTCTCAATTCACTTAAGCCAAGAGCTGCATATTCCCATTCTGCCTCAGTTGGTAGTCTGTAATCAGGTCCGATTATACCAGATTCTCTTTCGCGAATCTGTTTATTGTATCACCTGCAGCGGTGGTTTGAACACGTCGTCTTGATTTTTGAGGATTGATAATAGAGTCATTACCACCATATGTAAGTGTTGGAGCATTGATATAAGTATCTACATTAAAATTGCTTTCTGCAGAAGAAGATAAATGTGAATCTCTTTCTAGATATCCAGCATTTTGTAATTCCATTTCAGCAACTCTATCTGTTCTCCAGTTAGCGAATTCGACAGCTTGGATCCAACTTACTCCAACCACAGGATACTCACCGTAACCTGGATGGCGCAAATAGTTTTCAGTCATCATTTCAGCATAACCTAAACGATTTCTCCATACTAATGTATCAGGCAAAGCACCTTCATAGATTAGTCTATAGTTTTCTTCTTCAGGCGGATAAGTAGTTTTTATCCAATCTAAATACTCTGTGTACATTTTATTAGTAACTTCACTTTCATCCATGTAAAAAGATTGAATGTGTTGTTGGTTAGGAGAGTTATTCCAGTCATGCATGACATCCTGAACTTTACCCATTGTGAAGGTTCCACCTTCAATGAAAACTAATCCTGGTGCAGTTTCTTGTTCTTGGAACTTGTCGTTATACTGAAAACCACCATTTTTGTCATTAATTTTCCATCCTGTTGCTCTAGAGACGTTTATTTGAAGAAGAGTTTCTGCTACAGCTAACGATTGTTAAAGATAGTACTAGGGCCAATAGTATCCTTAGGTTTAAGATGTTTTTCATATCCATACTTTTTAAGTAAGCTAGTTTGATTTTAGACACGCAATATAGTAATTAAAGGTAAACTAACAACTTTTTTTGCACTAAAATGGAAAAAAAGTTGCATTTCATCCTTTTTTTGCACACAATAACGGATTTTTGATCAGTTTATCGGTGTATTTTGATGTTAATAACGGTTGAATAAATCAATTATTGTTGTAATTTTGAATAAAAAATTGAGACTCCATAATATCACGAGTTATAGACGTTATTTGACTATGAAAAAGTACTTACTATTACCATTAATTGTTTGCTCTTTATTTGGGTTTTCTCAGCAAAAGCAATTTAATATTAGTTGGGAATCACCAAGAACCTTAGAAACTTCAACAGCATCATTAGAAGTTCCTGGATTTGATAAAAAACATTTTAACTTTACTTATAAGAAAGGCTTAATATTCTTTTCACAATGGGAAGAGAGTAATTATATCAATGAAAATTCTGTTTGTGTTAAGCCAGGTTTCTTACAGTAATATGACTGTTTCAGAGTTGAAACAACTTCCTTTAGAATTGATTCCTAATGCGCCAAAACTAAGTTTAAAGAATGCGATTGATAGAGATGAAATTTCCGCTTATTTTGAAATTACGCCAATTATTAATGATCGTGGTATCTATAAAAAGATGACTTCTTTTACGATTACATACCAGTATGGAAACTTATCTCGATCGGCTCAAAGCACTCAAGAAATTACAAATTCAATTTTGAATACGGGTACTTGGCATAGATTTTATGTAGATAAATCTGGAGTATTTAGATTGAGTAAGTCGTTTTTAAGTTCGATAGGTGTCAATACTAATGTCGACCCAAGAACCATAAAGATTTATGGTAATGGTGGTGCTATGCTGCCATTAGCCAACAATGAGTATTATCCATTTGATCTTACGGAAAATGCGATTCGATTTGTTGGAGAAGAGGACGGTGTATTCAATAATGAAGATTTCATCTTGTTTTATGCCGAAGGTCCGACGGGTTACAATGAAGACAGTGATACTAATTTAAATCTCTATTCTAATAAATCCTATTATTATGTAAATACTCAAGGCGCATTTGGTAAGCGGATACAGTCATTGAATCAACCTGATGGAAGTCCAACTATAGACGTAAATACCTTTCAAGATTATCAGTTTTATGAAGTGGATGAAAATAAACTTGGCAAAAATAGGAAGACGCTGGTTTGGTGAACGCTTTGATATTGAAAATGAACAAGACTTTAGCTTTAACTTTCCAAACATTATTGCATCCGAACCAGCAAAGATGAAAGTTATTACCGCAGGAGTTAGTGAGTCGACCATTACCGATATGAAAATCTTATTAAATGGTACATTGATTAGTACTTTAGGGTTTGTTATTGTTGATGATCCTATTCTCGCGGATAGTAAAACCTTTGATCAAGAGGTTGATTTACCTTCATCTGATGTTGCTGTTAAATTGATTTTTAATAATAATAGTAACCCATCAGCATTTGGTTATTTAGACTATATCTCTATTGAAGCTACAAGAGGATTAATCTTTGAAGGCACGCAATTCAGGTTTAGAAATGATGACGTGGCTCTTAACCCAGGAATTGTAGAATACACAATTGGTAATGCCAGCTCAATACAAGAAGTTTGGGATATAACCGATAAATATAATGTACAAAGAGTAGTAAATAGTGATCAGAGTGCCAACTTCAGTTTTAAAGACGTTGCTGGAACTAATAAAAATTATGTCACCGTTTCAAGTATAGATTATTACCAGCCGTCGAGAGACGCAAATACTTCAGTAAGCAACCAGAATATAAAAGGAACCATTTTTCAAAATGCACAAGGCGAGTTTCAGGATGTCGACTATATTATTGTATCTCATAATAATTTTGTGACACAAGCCGAACGTCTAGCTCAAATTAATAGAGAACAATATAATTTAAATGTCAAGTGGTAAACTTTAAATGAAATTTATCATGAGTTTAGCTCTGGTAATCCCGATATATCAGCCATAAGAAATATGGTTAAATATGTGTATGATAACGCTAGTTCTCCCGATCGAAGAATGAAATATTTATGTCTTTTCGGAGATGCATCCTACGATTATAAAGATCGTATTTCAAATAATACTAATATCGTACCAATATGGAATTCATTGGAGAGTTTTAGTTTGACCTCTTCATTTATTTCTGATGATTTCTACGGAATGATGGATGAAAATGAAGGTTTGATGCAAATTCAAGATCGATTAGATATTGCTGTTGGTAGAATATTAGCTGAGTCTCCTCAGCGCGCCAAAGAGTTAGTAGATAAAATAGACGGTTATTATCAAGAAGAAGCATTTGGCAGTTGGAGAAATAATTTTGTAGTTATTTCAGATGATGTTGATAAAGACTGGGAAATAGTTCTTGAAAGCACAACCGATGCTATTGGAAATGAGGTGACAGAAGAAAAACCTTTTATGAATGTTATCAAGATTCATACGGACGCGTTTCAACAAGAATCCACGGCGAGCGGAGAACGTTACCCTGAAGTGAATAAAGCCATTAAAGATGCGATTGAAGTTGGTGCTTTGGTTGTTAATTATTTTGGTCATGGCGGAGAAGACGGATTGTCTGGTGAACGTATTTTTACAAAGAACGATGCTCAAGATATAAGAAATGTATGCAAATTTCCACTCTTTGTGACTGTGACCTGTGAGTATACAAAGTTTGATAATCCACAAAGAATAACGGCCGGTGAATTTACCTATTGGAATAAAATAGGAGGGCTATTGGATTAATTACCACGACAAGACAGATTTTTGTTACTATAGGTGTGTCTTTTAATGAAGTTCTTGATCAGTACTTGTTTAGTTATGGATCAAATGAGTATCCTACTATTGGAGAAGCCCTAAGACGAACTAAAAATGATGTTGGTGTTGTTGGAAGCCCTCAAAAATCACTAGTGTTTTTTATTGGTGATCCTGCAATGCAATTAGCATTTGCAAAGCCCGAAATTCGTTTAACTCAAGTTAACGATATTCCATTAAGCCAATTTAATGAGCCACTTAAAGCATTGGATAGAGTTAAAATGTCTGGAGAAGTTTATGATAGTTCAGGAAATTTCTTGTCAAATTATAATGGCGTCGTCACTGCGACTGTATTTGATAAAGAAATTGATCGACAAACCTTAGGAAACGACGGACGACAAGTAATGGGGATCTTATTATATTGGATTTTAAAAACGATAGGAGAAACTATTTTTAAAGGACAGGCGACTGTAACCAATGGAAACTTTGAATTTGAATATGTGGTGCCTCGAGATATCGGAATTCCAGTAGGGCAAGGTAAGGTGAGTTTTTATTCTAAACAAGATAATATACTTGATGATAAGGCAGGTTATAGTTTCGATATTCAAGTAGGAGGTATAAATGAAAATGCAGAGGAAGACAATATTGGTCCGGTAATCAATTTGTTTATGAATGATGAAAATTTCGTATCCGGAGGAATTACCAATGAACAACCAACACTTATTGCAAAATTGCAAGATGATAACGGAATCAATACAGCAAGTGGTATTGGTCATGATATTACTGCGATTATTGATGGTGATGAAACCAATCCATTTGTTCTAAATGATTATTATCAAGCCAATGTAGATGACTACCAAAGCGGAAAATTAAGTTATGCCTTTAGAGAACTAGAGCCAGGGTTACATACCTTAACGCTTAAAGCTTGGGATGTATATAATAATTCATCAATTGCCGAAATAGAATTTCTAGTGCGAGATAAAGATGATGAATTGGTCATTACTAATGTTTTAAACTATCCAAATCCGTTTATTGATTATACCGAATTTTGGTTTAATCACAATAGTTCAGATGTTTTAGACGTTTCAGTACAAATATTTACGGTTTCTGGTAAACTTGTTCGTACATTAAATGGTCAAACTTCGGGAGGAAGTAAAATCACGAGCTCACTTTCAAAGGATATTGTTTGGGATGGTAGAGACGATTTCGGAGAAAAAATAGGAAAAGGAGTTTATGTTTATAAACTAAAAGTGAGATCGAACCGTTTAAATAAACAAGTTGAAAAAAATCGAAAAACTTGTCATACTATAATAAAGATTTATATTTGCTTAATATAAGCAATGTAGCAATACCTTGAAATGAACATGAAATTACATATGAAAAAATACATTTTAGCCCTAATTATACTTACAGTATTTAACACGTTAAATGCTCAAGAAACCATAACATTTGATAATCAGTCTACAGTAATAACAACTGGTGTGCCCTTTATGTTGATTGCGCCCGACGCGCGAGCTGCAGGTATGGGAGATATGGGAGTTGCGACTTCTGTAGATGCATATGCACAACAATGGAACGCTGCGAAGTATACATTTTCTGAAGCAAAATCAGGAATAGCAGTGAGTTATACGCCTTATTTGAGTAGATTAGTAAATGATATTTCTATTGCTTATTTGACCTATTTTAATAGAATCAATGAGCGAAGTGCCTTTGGTTTTAGTTTTAAATATTTTGGCCTTGGAGAAATTGAAATTCGTGAAAATGAATTTGTAGACCCTATCATAGAAAAACCTAATGAATTTACAATAGATGCGTCGTATTCTTTACGATTGGCAGATCAGTTTTCAATGGCAGTAGTATTGCGCTATTTACGCTCGGATTTACGAATCCAGTCTGTTGATGCTAATGCTCAAGCTGCTGGATCTTTTGGTGTTGACATTACTGGATATTATCAGAGTGAAGAAGAAGCATACAATAGTTTTAACGGTAGAACACGCTTTGGATTCGCCATTCAAAACTTAGGACCTAAAATTAAATATGATGATGGTGGTAGAGAGAACTTCTTACCAACAAATTTGCGTTTAGGTGGAGGGTTTGATTTCATCTTTGATGATTACAACAAATTATCAGTTACGGCTGAAGTGACAAAACTTTTAGTGCCTACACCTCCCTTATTTGGATTTGTAGATACAGATGGTGACGGTCAGCAAACAGTAGACGATCCATCCACAACAGATATTGATGAAGGAGAACCTACGATTATTACGGGAGGTCAATCTAATGATGTAGGGTTCTTATCAGGCGTTTTTCAATCTTTTGGTGATGCGCCAGGAGGATTTAGTGAAGAATTAAAAGAGTTTACTTGGGCTTTAGGTGCTGAGTATTTATACCAAGAGTCTTTTGCATTTAGAGCTGGTTATTTTAATGAAAGTGATGAAAAAGGAGCACGAAAGTTTTTTGCTTTAGGTGCAGGATTTAAATACACGACAATAAATATCGACTTATCATATTTATTCTCGGCTTCAAAGGTGCAAAGCCCGTTAGAAAATACACTTCGTTTCTCTCTAACCTTTAACTTTGGAGATGGCGAATATGACGAATATTAGTCGTCAATTATATTGATAACAAAAAAACTATTGTTCTTAAGCAATAGTTTTTTTGTCTAATACAGTTTGTAATGAAGGAGATTAGAATTGAGTCAAAGCTTAGTGTTTATGATAACTCTAATGAGTTACCAAATCATATTGCATCCTTAATGGAAAACGCCAAAGAAGCTAGATTAAAAGCTTATGCACCTTATTCAAAGTTTTTAGTAGGCGCTGCATTATTATTAGACAATGGTGAAATCATAACAGGAAGTAACCAAGAAAACGCATCTTATCCCTCTGGTTTATGTGCCGAACGAACAGCTATATACTATGCAGGAGCTCAATATCCAGATGCTAAAATTGTAAGTATGGCAATAACCGCTGGAGCTCAAAACAACATCAATACCACACCAATTCCTCCTTGTGGAGCTTGCAGACAAACAATAGCTGAATACGAAGTGAAGCAAGAGTTTCCAATAGAAATTTACTTTATGGGTACATCTGGAAAGATTGTCAAGTCTCACTCGCTCGCAAATTTATTACCGCTGGGATTCGATCGTAGTTTTCTATAACGTTTTCGTGCTAAATTTTACGATTTTCAGTTTTTTCATTACTAACTAAAGTGTTACTTTTGTTATTCGTTTAAATAATTAACGCCACCAATGCAAAAAATAACAAAAGAAGTTTACCTAAAATGGTATGAAGACATGTTATTCTGGAGAAAGTTTGAAGACAAACTTGCTGCAGTTTACATTCAACAAAAAGTAAGAGGATTTCTTCACCTATATAATGGTCAAGAAGCGGTGTTAGCTGGAGCGCTTCATGCTATGGATTTGACGAAAGATAAAATGATTACGGCATACAGAAACCACGTTCAGCCTATTGGGATGGGTGTGGACCCTAAGCGTGTCATGGCGGAATTATATGGTAAGGCTACAGGGACCTCTCAAGGGTTAGGTGGATCAATGCATATTTTTTCAAAAGAACATCGGTTTTATGGTGGTCATGGAATCGTTGGGGGTCAAATTCCATTAGGAGCGGGTATAGCATTTGGGGATAAATACCATGGAAGTGATGCTGTGACCTTATGTTGTTTTGGAGATGGTGCTGCACGTCAAGGGTCATTGCATGAGACATTTAACTTAGCAATGCTCTGGAATTTGCCAGTTGTTTTTGTTTGTGAAAATAATGGTTATGCAATGGGAACTTCTGTTGAACGTACTGCAAACCATACGGATATATGGAAACTCGGATTAGGATATGAAATGCCTTGTGGTCCTGTTGATGGGATGAATCCAGTGAAAGTTGCCGAAGCTTTTGACGAAGCTATTACAAGAGCACGAACTGGTGGTGGGCCAACATTCTTAGAGGTTAAAACTTATCGCTATAGAGGTCATTCGATGAGTGATGCTCAGCATTATAGAACGAAAGACGAAGTGGCAGAGTACAAGAAAATAGATCCAATCACTCAGGTAAAAGATATTCTTTTAGAAAAGAAATATGCCACCGACGACGAGATTAAAGTCATGGACAAGCGCGTTAAAGATTTGGTTAAAGAATGTGAGCAATTTGCCGAAGATTCTCCTTATCCAGATTTAAATGTGATGTACGATGCCGTATACGAACAAGAAGATTATCCATTTATACAACACAAAATATAAGCTATGGCAGAAGTAATTAATATGCCGCGTTTGAGCGATACAATGGAAGAAGGAACTGTTGCCACTTGGTTAAAAAAAGTAGGAGACAAAATTGAAGAAGGTGATATTTTAGCTGAAATTGAAACTGATAAGGCTACAATGGAGTTTGAATCTTTCAATGAAGGAACTTTACTTCATATCGGTATCGGAGAAGGCGAAACAGCTAAAGTTGATTCGCTTTTAGCCATTATTGGTGAAGAAGGAGAAGACATCTCAGGTCTATTAATTGGTGGAGCTTCTGAAAATAAGGTTGATGATGTTAACGCAGCTAAAGAGTCAGAAGACCTTGAAAAACAATCTGAAGACATTCAAGATGCTGAGACATCTAATGACGTTGAAATACCCGAAGGAGTTATAGTAGTGACTATGCCTCGATTGAGCGATACAATGGAAGAAGGGACTGTCGCGACTTGGTTGAAAAAGGTAGGTGATGCTGTTGAAGAAGGTGATATTTTAGCAGAAATTGAAACTGATAAAGCGACTATGGAATTTGAATCGTTCCAATCGGGAACTTTATTACATGTTGGTTTAAATGAAGGTGAATCTGCTAAAGTAGACGCACTTTTAGCAATCATTGGGCCTGCAGGTACAGATGTGTCTGCTGTGGCGAAAAACTTTAAAGTTGGAGCTTCATCTTCTAAAGCAAAAACAGAAGAAACTCCAAAACAAGAAACTATAGCGACTCCAAAAACAGAGTCAAAGAAAACAATTGCTACTGCTCAAGTTAGCACAGGAGTTGTTTCTACAAATAATGGTCGAATTTTTGTGTCGCCGTTAGCAAAGAAAATGGCTGAAGAAAAAGGGATCAATTTGTCTCAAGTCCAAGGTTCTGGGGAGAATGGCCGAATTGTTAAACGCGATATAGAAAACTTTACACCAGTAATAACAGCCCAGTCTTCAGCGCCAGTAGCTAAATTTGTGCCTTCTGGTCAGGAAGATTTTGATGAAGTTCTAAACTCAAATATGCGTAAAGCGATTGCTAAAAATTTAGCAAAATCGAAATTTACAGCACCACATTATTACTTAAATGTGGAGTTTGATATGGAAAATGCAATGGCTTTTAGAGCACAGTACAATTCCATACCAGATACAAAGATCTCTTATAATGATATGATTGTGAAAGCTTGTGCTTTAGCGTTGCGTCAACATCCACAAGTGAACTCACAATGGTTTGATCATAGAATGCAACTTAATAATCATGTACACATAGGTGTTGCAGTTGCAGTCCCTGATGGCCTTGTTGTTCCTGTGGTGCGTTTTGCAAATGAGCAAAGTTTGCCACAAATTGGAGCTGCGGTAAAAGATTATGCTGGACGTGCTCGCAACAAGAAACTAACTTTAGACGAAATGGAGGGTAGTACCTTTACAATTTCTAATTTAGGAATGTTCGGCATTGAGAGTTTTACCTCAATCATAAATCAGCCAAACTCTGCAATCTTATCAGTTGGAGCTATAGTGTCTAAGCCAGTAGTTAAAAATGGACAAGTTGTTCCTGGCAATACAATGAAATTGACAATGGCCTGTGATCATAGGACTGTAGATGGTGCGACAGGAGCTCAATTTTTAGAAACGTTAAAAGGCTATATTGAGAATCCTGTAACAATGCTCGTTTAAATTAAATAAAATTTATAATACTGAACTTAGTTCAGATACTTACGATATTAAAAGCCTGATTTGATATTTTTTTCAATTCGGGTTTTTTTATCTTTAGTGACAAATAATAATCTACATGAAAAAACTTTTTCCATTAGTTGTTTTATTACTTATTCTAGGCTGTAAGTCCTCCGTAAAAACAGAATCCAAATCAATCACTATTTCGAGTGCCGAAGTTAAAGAAGTCGTGATGTATTTGGCTTCAGACAAAAATCAAGGTCGTAACACAGGTTCGGATGGCATTAATGCATCTGCAACTTACATTGAAAATCAGTTGAAAACTTTTGGTGTAAAACCGTATTACGATACATATAGAGATAACTTTAAAGTTGGTGAAATGGACGCATTTAATGTGGTTGGTTTTATTGAAGGTACAGATACAACACTTAAGAATGAGGTTATTGTGTTAGGAGCACATTACGATCACATCGGATATGCAAAAGCTATAGAGAATGATTCAATAGCTAATGGTGCAAACGATAATGCGGCAGGAACAAGTGCTGTTATGGCAATAGCCAAGTATTTCGCAACTAAGAAAAATAATAAGCGCAGTATTATGATCGCTTTGTTTTCTGCTGAAGAAATGGGACTCTTGGGATCTAAACATTTAGCGCAACGATTGAAATCTGAAAACCTTAACCTATACACCATGATTAACTTCGAAATGATTGGTGTGCCTTTTAAAGATCGCGATTATACGGCATTTGTGACTGGTTTTGAAAAATCAAATATTGCTCAAAAAATGAATGAATATTTGGGGTCTAATTTTATTGGGTTTTCTGAAATTGCAAAAAAATACAATTTATTTAGACAGTCTGATAACTATGCGTTCTATAAAGAATTTAAGTTGCCTTGTCATACAGTTTCATCATGCGATCTTTCCAATTATGATTATTATCATCATGCTGATGATGAAATAGATAAGTTAGATTATGAGCATATGGCAAGTTTGATTAATGCCGTGATACCTGCAATAGAAACAATGAGTAACACAGAGACTAAAGAAATTATAATGTATGAAGCAGATTAAGAATATAATTATAACTGGCACCAGTCGTGGAATTGGTTTTGAACTAGTTCATTTGTTTGCTAAACAAGGTCATAATGTATTAGCCTTATCAAGAAATGCACAACCCGTAAATAATCTTCATTTCGACAACATAGAATCATTTGCTTTCGATTTATGCGAGGAAGATGATTACCAAAAAGTTGAACAGTTTATTCAGAATGAATGGAAGCATGTTGATATTCTAATCAATAATGCTGGGATGTTACTTAATAAACCATTTGCAGAAACGACGTTTAAGGATTTTACAAAGGTTTATGAAACCAATGTTTTTGGTGTTTCTGAAATGACGCGTATTGTGTTGCCTTACATGAAGAACGACGGACATGTCGTAACTATAAGTTCAATGGGAGGCATTCAAGGTAGTATGAAATTCCCGGGATTAGCAGCTTACAGCTCAAGTAAAGGAGCCGTAATAACCCTTACCGAATTATTAGCCGAAGAATATAAAGAGACGGGTCCACAATTTAATGTGCTCGCTTTAGGTGCTGTTCAAACCGAAATGCTGAAAGAAGCTTTTCCAGACTATCAAGCACCAACTACCGCTTTGGAAATGGCAACCTATATTCAAGATTTTGCACTTAATGGAAATAAATATTATAATGGGAAAGTCTTACAGGTGTCTAATTCAACACCTTAATTATTGACTAGTCAAATTATAAATACCACCAAGCCCAATACATCAAACCAAACTGCAAAGGAATGCGAAGTATAAGGAGCCAATTTGGCACACCAGCCGATGCTTTCTTACCAGATAACATATAAAAATGTACGAGTAAGAATACTGCGAGCATGGCAATGATACCATAAATAGAAATGGTTTTTAAATCTGGTATGCATAAACCAATACCCAATGCTATTTCCGCTATACCACTCCAAAACACCAAGGGTTTATGGTATGGTAAATATCTTGGCATGACACGCAGATAGAGTTTTGGTTTGACAAAATGCATAATACCAGCGATAATATACATCACAGCCATCACATATAGGTGCCAAGCACTAGTCATCTTTATAGATATTATAAGTCATGCCAACACCATAATTGTTGAGGTTAGTTCTTAATAAACTTGATTCAATACCATTGCCTTGTTTGAACTGTACCCATTTGTTCCCACTAATAAACACACGTTTAATATAGGTGTGGTGTTGATTAATTTCATCTGTAAAGGGTAAGAGCGGTCTAAAATTAGTTGGGATTTTTACAATACCGTTTTTAGATTTAATCTCTTTATACTTCTTATTTGGCAGTAATTTTCCGTTTGGATCTGTGTATCCAAGAACCTGTAAGGATACAAAAAAACCACCCTTCGGAATAAATAAATTGTGCTCTGAGATATCGAGTTTGAACGCATCACCATTTTTTTCAGTGACTCGAAATACAATATTTGAATAGGTCATGACGTCACCTGGAATGCCGTTATCATTCTTATAGAATTTCACTTTAAACAAGGTTGAAAATTTACGCTTATCGGCATTTGACCGTTTGCGTTTATTCCAATCTTTAGATTCTAAAGTAATTGGAAATAACACAGACGTAATTTTTTTTAATTTGTCATTGTCATTCGGGAAAAACACTGCGATTTCACTTTCTATAGTAGGTAGCCAGCATTTATAATAGTCGTCATCTAAATATGGTTTTAAGGTTTCTTTTTTGAACTTTCTATTTATTTTAGCGTTTACAATAACTTCATCGAGCTTATTAGCTTCTATTTGCATCTCAATAGTCGTTGGAAGATTTATTGTAGCTATTGCTAAATCTTTGTAGCCTAAGGCAGAAATATATAGTGAATCTACATCTGGATACAGTTTTTTAGTGAATATAAATAAACCATCATCATCTGCAAATAAACCTTGTCCGTCACCAAATGAGATAGTTGCATAAGACACAGGGTATTGCGTTTCTTCGTCGACAATTGTAGTTTGTGAACTGGCACTGCTCACTAATATGAAGACGAGTAGGTTACAAAATAGGTGTTTCATAGATTGAATGTATATATTGGAGTTCATCTTGTCTAATATACACATTAAGCGATGTAAATAAAAAAACCACTGTCGATTAACAGTGGCTTTTAAGTTTAGTTGGTGATATGAAATTTATTCTTTATCAAGGTTTTTGGTCATATTAAAGCCTATAAAAAGTCCCACTCCAGCCATAAAGAAAATTGTTGCAGGATAAATGGCGTCTTCGTCTAATGTTGAGTAATTATCTATAATAGATGCTATAAAAGTTCCTAGCCCTATGCCCATTAATAAAAGGGAAAGGTTAAGGGTAAGTACTTTCCAGATTGGCGCTGCGTGCTGTTTACCTTTCATAAAAATACTTGCATCGGCACCTTTTTCGATAAGTGCTAAACGTTCTTTGTTTCGCGTTGAAAAATATAAATAAAATACTCCAAAGATTGCACCAAATATAATTGGTATAATGATTAATTCTGATCCCATAATGTTTCGTTTTTAATTGATTAAATTTAAATGTTCTGAGCTTATGACGACAGGTTTTGAGTTTTGGTTACAGATTAGTTTAAAAAAGATTAAAAAAATATTTTTCGGAAATTGTAACCTTAGGGTTAATTGTGTCGTCTTAAAACAAAATGACCACCAACAACGATCAAATACTCATCAATCAAATTATCGATGGCAATACAAATGCTTTTTCGATGCTGGTGGATAATTATAAAGATTTGGTGTTCACATTGGCATTGCGTATGTTGAAAAACAGAGAGGAAGCGGAAGAAGTTGCTCAAGATACGTTTATAAAAGCCTATAAATCCTTAGATAAATTTAAAGGAGATTCTAAATTTTCGACTTGGATTTATCGTGTGGCCTACAACACCTGTTTAGATCGGATAAAAAAAAATAAAAAATATATTAATGATGTTGAAATTAATGAGTTTACAGAACATCAGGTAAAAACAATAGACAGTGCTTTAGATCAAATGGAGGTAAAAGAGAAAGAATTAGCAATGAAACGCTGTATTGCATCTTTGCCTAATGAAGACAGCTTTTTATTGACTTTATATTATTTTGATGACTTATCTTTAGATGAAATTTCTAAGATTGTTGGTATTACAGCAAATACGATTAAAGTGAAATTGTTTAGATGTCGTAAAAAGTTGGCAGCCATATTAAGAGCACAGTTAGAACCAGAAATAATTGAATATTATGAAAGAGAGCGCAGATAAACTATTAGACAATTTATCCCGAAAAGTGATAGGGGAATCAACAATTGAAAGTCCGTCGTTAGATTTCACTCAAACACTTATGTCCCGAATAAACATGTTACATACATATAAAGTCACAGCTTATGAGCCATTGATTTCTATGCGTTCGTGGATATTAATAGCTTTTGGAATGATAGCTATTTTAGGTTATAGTGTTTTTGGGACTTCAAAATCAGAAAACGGCCTGTTAAGCGATTTAGGTTTAGAACGTTTTTCTAATTATGAGTTTACAAACCCTTTAGCAAGTATGGAGTTTTCGCAAACAGTTATCTATTCTGTAGTATTATTTGCTATTATGTTATGTATTCAAATTCCATTATTAAAGCGGTATTTTAATCAGCGTTTAGACGTTTAATCTTTAAAATACCA
The DNA here is from genome assembly GCF_900104785.1 of Formosa sp. Hel1_31_208. Lineage (NCBI taxonomy): Bacteria > Pseudomonadati > Bacteroidota > Flavobacteriia > Flavobacteriales > Flavobacteriaceae > Formosa > Formosa sp. Hel1_31_208. The sequence continues at coordinate 3,083,448 of NZ_LT629733.1, read as the reverse complement.
AAACGGAATTCTAACTCTTGTACTCTCTACGGTATCTTTTTTTCTAAGACTTTTACGAATCACATTTAATTGATGTTTTCCGTTAGGAACATTTTTTAAGTCTAGATAGGTTTCAAAGCCAAACTGTTCAGTAGTGCTTTCGGTAAGCACAAATTGCGGCTTATAGGTTACCGAATCTATCTTGAAGTTATAGATGCTATTAAGGGTTTTCATATATTCTGGCCTCAGACTATCTCGTTTCCTCAATTCGGAAAAATCATTACTAAAATTCATTTCAGTTCCTAAACCTCTGGTATCATCATCAGGTTTAAGATCGGGTCTAAACTCAAAAATAATATCTTCAGTATTTTCAGAATATAACACAAAAACTTTGAGATACCTATCAGTAATAACCTTAGATGGAATTGACGCCGTTCTTATAAATTGACCTTTTTCTTTGTCTAATAGATCTTCATAATTAACCTTGTTTGCGGTATATGCATTTGAATTGAGACCTAATTCTAAATAATTTGAGAGTTTGTAATTAAAACTAGTTGCCATTAGGATTAAAAAATAAATTGGGACTAAAGCGAAACTAATTCTACGGCCAAATTTGTTGTCTAAAAAATTATAAACTAGAGGTCTGTATAAAAATGATAATGTGATAAAACTAAATACCCAGTAGATTGGAAAATAAATAGTCGAGGTCCACTTTTTTTTCTTTAACCAACCTTGAGTGAGAAAATCTATGAAGGTAAAAAGCATTCCAAAAACGATAAATAAAATTAAAGGGACACCTATCCATTCATAAGAATTAGTTTTGTTATCAAGCAAATAATATGCGATTAGTCCAATGGAGGTAAAGGTTAGCGTAAATGCGATGACATAAAAAATGAGTAAGAATGAAATCGCAAAAATAACACTACAGTAATTTTCTAGATTCCCTATATATCTGTCAAATGAACCAATTTTATGTTTTAGATATGTTGTGAATTTCTGACTGTAATTTAATTCTTCATAATCAATATCACCAGAGACATAGCGCAAGCCAAGAGCGCCAATCCAAAGGCCTCTTAATATGACGTGAAGCAGCAGATTAAATAATAAAATATAGCATGAAACCGTTGCAACAATTAAGATTACGAATAAAAATAAATGTTCATTATTTCTGGCCTCTTGAGAAGCTATACTCAAAGGCGTGGTTGCCTGAAATAAACCAAAAATGGCAAAACCAGAAATAAGTAATTCTAACTGCCAACTCTCTTCCTGTAATTTTTGTAGTAGTTTTTTAAATGCAGGATTATTGTAATCTTGGCTCATTTGACTAGGATTTGAGATTAAAGATAATCACTTTTATCAAAAATTTTTAAGAATTTTGAAACGCTAAACATTTTTTTTCGTTTTTAATACTGAATACTAACCAAAGCTACATGTCTAAAGCGCATACCATTTTAATAGATCGCTGCAAGCAAGGAGAAGAGAAGGCGATGATGCAAATTTATGATTTGTACTGTCAAGCTATGTTTCAAATAGCTTGTCGGTATTTAAATGAAGAAGATGCGAAAGATGCGATGCAAGAGAGTTTTATCAAAGCATTTTCAAAACTTGATGGTTTTACAGAAAGTTTCACATTTGGATCATGGTTAAAACGTATCGTTATCAATCAATGTATCGACGATTTAAAAAAGAAACGATTGGAGTTCACAGCATCAGAAATATCCAATCTAACTATTGAAGACGACGATACTAGTTGGGATTTTAATGCGGAAATATCCAAGCAACAAGTACTTGATGCAATCGGAAAATTACCAAGCAAACATCAGGTCGTTGTCAAATTATACCTTATTGAAGGCTATGACCATGAGGAAATATCTAACATACTTAATATTCCAATACAAACATCACGAACCCATTTAAGACGTGGGCGGTTAAAACTTCAGGAAATTTTAAAAACACATTACAATGAAGCAAGATATTAGAGATTTATTTAAAGATAATAAGGCTTCTGGAAAACAGTTGCCAGCTAACCATAGGCAAGAGTTCTACGATAAACTCAAAGCCTCTAGACCGAGACGAACATTTAGGTTAAATGCCAACTATGTGTATAAAGTAGCGGCTATAGTTGTTTTATTTTTAGCCTTTACTTTTATGATATTTAAAACAACTGATAATGTGACTAACCAAATTGTTGAAGAGACACCAATAGAAACGCAAATAGATGCTATTGAACAGCAGTACTTAGCAAGTATAGACAAAGAATGGCACAACTTTATAAGAGTGGCTAATGATGAAAAACTTGTAAAGCGATACAAAGAGAAATTAGATGGTTTAGACATCGACTATCAGAACATCTCAAAACAATTTAAAGCAAATACCAACAATATGTTGATCATTGAAGCTTTAGTTCAAAATCTTCAAATGAGACTTCAATTATTAAAAGACATACAAGAACACATCAAATCATTACATCAAAAAAACGAACACTATGAAACAATTAGCATTTAAAATTTGTTGGCTGATACTCATCACATCTGGACCCATTTTTGCACAGAAAAAAGTCGTGTATTCTGAGAGTTTTTCAGCAAATAAAAATACACAGGCCATATTGAATCTTGATAATACAACCGTAGCGATTGAAACCTCTACTGATGGAAAAATTCATTTCAATTATACCGTTGAGTTTAGTCAATATTCTAAAAAGGAAATCCAGTCGTTTATAGATGACATTAAAGTTGAGGCGGTACAATTTGAAAACACATTAACCCTCCATGCTTCTAGCTACCAAAATATTTCAAAAATTGCTTACCAACTCGATGCTCCTTTTGGTTTAACCCTAGATAATGATGAATTCAAAATTGGAAGGGCTAATGATACTATTTATAGAAAATCTAAAGACTCAATTATAAAAGAGATAAGAGGTGGAGAGTTTAAGAATTTGATGTTTAAAAACTTCAAGATGCTTGACAAAAATGGCGAAAAGAAAGCAATAGATTTTAAAAAAGTTAAAATGTATAAAAGTAGATTTGTGATCAAAATACCCGCTTTTATAAACGTTAAAATTATCGGTAATCATGCACAAATTTCATTTTTAGATGATGTCACTAATGAAATATCCTTAAACCTAAAAAAAGGAACTTTAAAAGGCAAGTATTTAAGTAATACCTATAATAAATTTAAAATCGATCAAGCGAGCTTTGAATTTGAAGGGATTTCAGGAGGTGACTTTTCTTTTGATAATGTAACAAATGGAAAGATTGGAAGCTTGCAAGATGTAACTATAAATTCTGAATTTTCTAAAATTGAAATCGGTGAAATTCGAGATAAGGTTAACATCACAGACTTTAATGGCGAATTTTGGTTTTACAATTGGGCTAAAGACTTTAATCGATTTGATTTCTTTTCAGAATATACGAAACTCTATTTTTTCTATCCCGAAACCTATGACTTCAGTTTAAGTGTGGTTGGTAATAATACAGTCAATCATTTTGAAAATATGTCTATCACAATGCAACCCACAAAAAGCGATAAAAAATTTAATATGATGGAGCGCAAAGCCAAAGGTAAAGGGCATTTTTCTGGAGTTATTAATTTAGATATGGTTAGAGGTATTCTCTACACAGCAAACGATACATTCATCAAACCAAAACAATAAACACATGAAAAATTTAATCACACTAGCTGTTGCATTCATTTGCTTCAGCACTCTAAATGCGCAAACAAACGACCTAAATTTTAAAGCGACTTCAGGTTTAAATATGGAAACCGAATACGCTTCTGATAATATCGAAATAAGGGATATTTTAAGTTTTGAAGGCATCGATTATATGAAAATTAAGTTTTCAGGAAAGGAGTTAAAAGGGAAGAGCTATCACTTAACCGTAAAAGAGATTTGGAATGGAGAAGTGGTTTCAGATACCACAGTTTTAAATAGCAAAACACTTGGTCTCCCCCAATTTGAAACCCTAAAAGATTCGATGCTTAAAATGCGAGTGATATCAAAGCGAACTCGTGATAATAAATTAAAGCTAACCTTTAAGTTTTCAAGATTTAGTGTCACCAAAACTTACGATGCTATAGCGTCTGACGATTATGCTTTGCGTAACCTTGCTGACGAAAGTAATTTGGACATTGGTTATAATGAAAAGTTTAATTTTTTGGCTTATATATTACCATACGAGCGCCCAGATGGTTCAAATTCGTGGTGCGAAATTGGAACTTCAGGTGATGCAGTTGAAACATGGGGAGAGAAATTTGGTATCGAGCATTATTTGCTTTTTGAAATGAAATTTGAATAGTGTAAAAATCATAGTATCAAAAAAGCCATGAGTGACTAACTAATGGCTTTTTTTATGGCTTAATACCAACGTTTCTTTTTCTTTTTAGAACCCTCACCTTTACGTCCTTTTTTATACTTACTTCCTTGTTTTTTATGAACAATCGGTTTTGCTTTCGGATCTAATGGATACGGATGGTCTTCCGCAATTGGAATTTGCACGTTAATCAATTGCTGAATATTTTTTACATAGGATTTTTCATCAGCAGAACAAAATGAATATGAGTTTCCAAATTCACCAGCACGACCAGTTCTACCAATACGATGAACATAGGTTTCTGGAATATTTGGTAAATCAAAATTGATAACAGCGTCCAGTTCATTAATGTCTATGCCACGGGCAGCAACATCAGTCGCTATAAGAATATTGACTTTTCCGCGTTTGAAATCGGCCAGTGCATTTTGACGTTCGTTTTGCGAACGGTCACCGTGCAAACGTTCCGCTGTATAACCGTTTTTTATAAGTGTTTCATGGAGTTTGTCTACACCAAACTTGGTGCGTCTAAAAATAAGGATGTTGCCTTTTACAGTATTCCGAAGTATATGTAAACACAATTCTACTTTATTTTGTTTTGGTACGTAATATAATACTTGGCTAACATTTTTTGCTACCGAAGAGGTAGGAGTCACTTCAATCCGTACTGGGTCTTTTAAAATAGAGTTGGCTAGTTGCTCTACTTTAAATGGCATTGTTGCTGAAAATAGAAGGGTTTGTTTCGTTTCAGGACACAAACGTTCAACCTTCTTGACATCATCTATAAATCCCATATCAAGCATGAGGTCAGCTTCGTCTAATACAAAGGTTTCAATATAATCTAGATTCAATAAATCTTGTTTGTGAAGATCTAAGAGTCGTCCAGGTGTTGCCACCAAAATATCGATACCTTTCTTCAAAATATCTTTTTGAGGTTCAATAGATGTGCCGCCATAAACCACAGCAGATTTCAGATTGGTATATGTTGCATAAGTTTCGAAATTTTTAGCTATCTGAATAGCTAATTCTCGTGTCGGACTTACAATCAATGCTCTAATTTTTTTTCCTTTTTTAGGAGCATCTTGTTTGTCAAATAATAACTGTAAGATTGGCAAAGCAAAAGCTGCTGTTTTTCCAGTTCCTGTTTGAGCTGAGGTAATCACATCTTTACCTTCTAATACTAAAGGTATGGTGCGTTCTTGGACTAAGGTAGGGTTGTCATAACCAGCTTCGGCAACGGCTCTTAGAATGGGCTTATTAAGTTTTAAGTCTTTAAATGACATGGCATCATGTTTAAGGACAAAGATAGTTTAAAACTTGTAGTCTTAATTAAAAAACCACCTTGCCTGAGCAAAGTGGTTTTTTTCATTGTAATCATAAGAAGTTAGATAAAGAGTAGATGTGTATTGTCGCCTTGTGCTCGTGCATAGAAATCACCAACGGTTAATACACCATCAAGATCTTCAACTAAGTGTTCTTTTCCAAGATGGAACATATCCATTGCTAATTTACAAGCCCATAGTTTAGTTCCTGAGGCTGAAAGAATTTCTAAGAATTCACCAACTGGCGGAATATCTAGTTTTTCCATTTCAGATTTCATCATTTTGGTTGCCAAGGCTTCCATTCCTGGTAAACCGCCTAGCATGGTTGGAATATGCATACCTGGATTTCCAACGGTAGCAACACGTAAATGTTCAAGTTTCTTTTTTTGAATCGCTTCCAATCCGAAAAACGTAAAAAATATTTCTGACTCGATACCTTCCATTCGAGCACCATTTGCTAGAATAAAGCAAGCATAAACATTATCTATTGTTGCCTTAGATAAAATAAGCATCATTTTTTTGATGGGTTTTTTACCTTCCTTTTTTTCATTTACAGGGCTTGACATAGTATTTTCCATTTTAATAGTATTTATTGATTAGTGATAACCTGAGTTATATACAACTTACGGGTTTTGGTATACCAGCAATTCTGCTCGATATTTTTAAAGGTCCTTTAGGAAAGAGTTGATAGAATTCTTTGATGCTTACAACACCACTTTTACCAATTTTTCTGATACTTAAAGGAACTTGATTTCTACATTGATCTTGTAAATAAGTAATGACTTCCCAATGTTTATCTGTCATTTCAATACCTTCTTCTTTAGCGATTTCTGAACCAACTTCTTTTGTCCATTGATTTAAATCGGTTAAATAACCTTGTGCATTGCATGTGACACACAGTTCTCCATATATTTTTTCTACTACCATTATTTTAAGATTTAGTTTATTATTATACTGATTCTTCTAATTGTTTTCCTGCGGTATTCATTGTTGCAGATACGAAAGGAATATGTTTGCCTTTAATAAGCATGTTCCAATAAATCCATCGGAAAGCTAATTTACCCATATGATTCATGTGTGTTTCCTTTAATAAACTTAATGGACCTACACCTGGGAAAGGGAATGTGCCTTTTACTGGTTCTTGATTGTAATTAAAGTCTATCAGTAAGGCTTTTCCATGACCCGTTTCTATAAAGCAATTGGCATGACCATCATATTCTTTCTTGAGTGCTTCGCCTGCTATATATCTCTTGATGTTTTCGGTTAATATTTCTGCTTCAAAATGGGCAACAGAACCGGCTTTAGAAGCAGGTATGTTAGTCGCGTCACCTATGGCAAAAATATTGTCCTTAACGGTGGTTTGAAGGGAAGCCTTATCAGTGGGTACAAAATTTAATTCATCACCAAATCCTGAACGTTCAATCATATCGTCACCCATATTAGTTGGGACCGTGACTAATAGATCATATGCAACCTCTTCACCTGCATAATCGACAATTTTTTGATGAGCTCCGTCGACGTGTTCTATATTAAAGTCAGGAACTACTTTAATATGTTTTTGATCTAATAAGTGCTCTAGGGCTTCTGTTGCTTTTGGTTTTGTAAATGCACCTGACATTGGTGTTACATATGTAATGTCAACCTTATCTCGCATTCCTTTATTAATGAAGTAAGAGTCAGCTAAAAAAGCAAATTCTAAAGGAGCTACTGGACATTTAATAGGCATTTCAGTAATATGAACAACCAATTTGCCACCTTCCCAATTTCTTAATTTATTACGCAAGTTTCGTGCACCTTCAAAGGTGTAAAAATCAAATACAGTATCATACCAATGATCACCTAACATGCCTTCTATTTCTTGCGGAGCAATTTTTGTTCCTGTGGCTATAATTAAAATGTCATATTTTAAAGATGTATTGTTTTTAAGTAGAACGATATCATTGTCTTTATCTATGCGATCAATTTTTTCGTTAATTAATTGAACACCTTTAGGAATGAACTTATCTATTTTCTTTTTAACATCTTTCGATTTATATAAATCGAAAGGTAGAAATAAAAATCCAGGTTGATAATAATGTGTTTCTTCCTGATCCACTATTGTTATATTCCAATCCTTTTTAGGAAGTGTTTTTCGAAGATGATTCGCCATCATTGTCCCTGACGTCCCTGCACCTAATATGAGTAGCTCTTTCATTATATTGTTTTTTATAAGTCGTTATTTTTTACCTCTTTTCTTTTAAACGTGTAATTAAATCCTATCATAAATAAATCTGTAGTCATCTCGTAGGATACATTACTACCTGGGATTGCACCATAAGGAGGGAAGTTTGGTATAAATCCAGGATTTAATATTTGACCAGAAGTTTTTCCTCCGCTATCACCATGATGGTAAACTGCATTTAAATTAAGTCGGTCATTAAATTCATAAGTTAACCCTAACTGAAATGCATTTTTAATAATCGCCGTTGCTGGGATATTAAAAAATGCAACGTCGTCGTTTATCGGATTAGAACTGTACGTGTACCCAACTCGTAAAGGCAGTTTATTGATACCTTTATATTGAACACCAGCCGAAACTATTGAAATGTTTTGCCATCCAAACCCACTTACTGATGCAGTAGGTGTCCATCCCGTAGTTGAGAATCCATCTGTGTTTTCATAATCTACTAATCTGTAATCTAAAGCAATATCAAAATCAGATTTTGAGTATCCCAAACCAATGGAATAGATTGCTGGATAATCCATATTAAATTCATTAGTGCCTGTAGAAGCATCTAAATAGGTGTTATCGAATTTAAACTTGCTGAACGATTGAGTGCTTTTATAGGATAAACCAGCCTTAAACCCTGTTTTAGAATCATAAAATAGTCCTATTTGACCACCAAACCCAGTTGCAGTCGCTTTATCTGTTGAAGGATAACCAGATGCTCCAGGATTTGCTGTTGGATTAGGCATTAATTCTAGAGTGGCATAATTAAAAGTTGGTTCTAGACCTATTGAAAAGTTGTCACTTAATTCATAAGCCCAAGTAAAACCGATTTGTAATAAAATATAATCGGATTCTATACGACCAAATCCACCCATACTTTGAGGAGCATTAATAGGATTTGTCATACTTTCTGGAAACGTCACTCCAAATCCGCTAATACCAAAAGCAGAAGCTCCAAAGGTGTGCTTGCTACCTTCTTTTCCCCAAACTACTGCTAAAGCAGGCATAGGTGAAAGGCCTCTATCGTCTTCAGTTACACCAGAAAAGAAATTACCAGTTGGCATACCCATGCTATCAAATTCTGGAACAGTAGAGAATAATGTTGGAGATGATGAGAATAATCCAATATCAAAACTTATGATGGTTCCATCAAAAGTCGATATGGCAGCTGGGTTCCATTGCAAAGCTCCTGAAATATCTAAAGGTTGTGCGGTTGCAGCACCACCCATAGACATGTTCACAGATCCTGCACCTTGCATAATATGACCAGTTTGAGCGATAGCCGAAACCGAAAAAAGTAAATACAAAAATGTTGAAAAAAGTGATCTCATGATTATTTAGTTTGTTGTAACAGCTGATAAAATTAACCTTATCATACATTACATGGTTATAATGTTTTTAGTTGTATAAAGGTACTCTGAAGTGCCTCAAAATAACATGATAATTGTCATATACCTATGTAACCTATGTTACATAACATCAGGAGATTTTTGCAAGTATACTATAGAGAAAACCTAATGTGTATAGCGTCTTTTTGGAGGCTTGAGTTTAATTTTATTTCTACGTAATTACATCAAGTTTGAATAGGTTTACTCTTGAAGCGCTTCTATAACCTGGTAAACCAAACGGGTATCATCTAGATTTAATAAAAGGAATGTCTAATAATAAGGAGTCTCCTTATAATAAAGCTTTTAGTATCTGTCTCTTTCGTTGGGGTAAAGCCTCATTATCCATAATTAATCGGATATGATCTTTGTTTTTATTTTGCGCATATAACAGCGCAAAAAAATCCCAAATGGAGATACTATGTTCTATTTTTTCCACCAATTGAAAAGTGTCGGCATTTTTCACCGTGCCTTCTTCTAAAATACGAACATAAGTGCCAGGGTAACCGTGGGCAACGAAGGCCTTTATTACGGTTGTAGATTCAAATTTAGCAGCAAATTTATAACAAGGTTCTCTAGGTAGTGTGATTTGTACTAAGGCATTTCCAACCTTATAGATATCACCAATATGAAGTTCTTTTTCATTTAAATGTTCAACAGTTAGGTTCTCACCAAGCATACCGTAAGTCCAGTTGAGATTTGGATACAGGGTTTTCCAATATGGATAATGATCTGTAGAAAATAAATAACAGGCTTTGTATATACCACCATGGACTTTTCTATCGGAAACCTCATCGCCTTTCACGTTTTCTTTTCCGAGGTGAATGGCCGAGTCAACAGGTTTTTTAAAGATGCCTGTGGTCACCTCTTTGCCATTCCAAAAGATGGTTGTTGGTTTAGCGATATTGGTCGAGATGATTTTCATAATATAAAACTACAAAAATCCATCTCATTGCGTTGAATCATTTTTTATAGTATTGCTTTTAGTGATGGCGGACCTTGCGTTGTAATCTTTTTCTAGATCTGAAATATGGGTCGATGGCTAGAATGAAAGACAATTTAAGAACTGGGAACTCAAGACTAGTGGGTGATTATAAAGGTGTTTCAAAACAAAAAAGCGCAAGTTGGGTAAACTTGCGCTTTGTCAGCTATTAATCATAGGGATTTACAATAATGTTATGTCAATCTAACTATTATAAGTCACAAAATTACAATAAGTTAGCTTTAAATAAATTGATATATGTTAATAAATTATGAGTGAGAAATGTCTTTTCGTATTCTGCTTAGACTTTCAGTAGTGATCCCTAAGTATGACGCAATATGGTAATTTTTTACACACTGTTCTATATTTGGGTAGGTCTTAATAAAGTTTTTATATCGAACAGCAGCTGTTTCAGATAAATTTGATAATATGCGTTTTTGAAATGCCGCAAAAGCCTTTTCTAATTTTTTTCTGAAAAAGGACTCAATACGTGGAATTGCAGAATATAAATGTTCTTTATCTGATTTAGATAATTTATATAATGTGGCATCTTTTATAACTTCAATATTCATAATGGATTTAGAATCTGAGAAAAATGCGGTGTAATCACTAATCCACCAGTCTTTGATTCCAAATTGTACGGTATGTTCTTTGGCTTGTCGATTTATAAAATAAGAACGGAGGCAGCCTTCCAAAATATAGTATTGATTATCAACATTGTCATCTGGTTTGATAATCATATCTCCTTTTTTGTAGTTCACTTTATGAAATACAGATTCTATAATCTTTATTTCGTTTTCGGAAAAAGAAAGATTTTTAAAAATATCTTTTATTTTAGAATTATCAGATTGCATTTTTACATGGTTACTAACCATCTTAAGATACATAAAATCATAAGAAAAATACTCAAGGAACGTTTTTTTGTTTAAAAAAACAGATGATCGGTTTATTTTGTGACACATATAGAACAACAGGTTTCATTTAACATGGGTAAGTATAAAATGACATACATGTTTTTTACAAAAAATCACTTTAAAAAAATAGTCTTTTTTAAAAATTAATTTAACTTGTAAGTATCATTAGTCGATTAAGGAACTCTACTTTTTAATTCAGAATTAAATCGAAATAAGGAGACAAAGCGTTTTTTTTGTGTTGATTAATGCTTGTGCTATTAGTATTAAAGTAAATTGAAGGAAATGAAAACTACTCGCTTAAATTGGATGCTAACGTTGGTATTCGCTCTGCTTTTATTTGGTTCGTGTAATACTGACGATGGTCAATTAATTCCAAGTCCTGATGATCCTTTGGTTTCTGATGAAACGACCCAACTTATAATTGAGTGGAACGGTATATGGTTGCAGCAAGATCGGTATTCATTCGGTATGCGTCCAAATGCAACGGCTAGAGCATTAGCGTATATTCATCTTGCCGCTTATGAAACTGTAGTTGCTGACATCACAGGGTTTAATTCTAATACAACAAGGCTTGAGAATTTAACTATTGATACGTCTCAACGAGCTGAGAGTATAGATAAAAATGTGGCGTTAAATACTTGCTATGCTGCGGTCATGAACCACTTTATGTATAATACGTCGGGTGACGTTGAAGGAGAAATAGACGTGTTTAAAACCACAAAAGAGAGTGCGCTAGCAGAAAACATGTCTAATGAATTATTACTAGATTCTCGGCAATGGGGCAGTTATGTAGCGGACCAAGTAATCGCCTATAGTCAGACAGATGTTCAAGCAGAAACACAGATACTAGAACCACAACCATTATCTTATGAGCCACCTGTTGGTGAAGGGTTTTGGACATATAGTGCAGATCCAGAACGCGCCTTATTTCCGTATTGGGAATCTGTGCGCACCTTTGTGATTTCTTCTGTTGAAACTAGCAGTTTACCACCCCTTGATTATAGCGAAGCTTCAAATAGCGAATATTTTGCACAAATGAGTGAGGTGTATACTGTGAATAATGCAGCAAAGGCTGAAGATAATGAAGATTTATGGATTGCAGAGTTTTGGTCTGATGATGTTGAAGGATTAATGATGAGCCCACCTGGCAGACAAATTTCTATTGCCAATCAATTAATTGTACAGAATGATTTCAGTCATGATGCATCTTTAGCGCTATTACTAAAATTGGGATTCGCTCTTAATGATGCAGCAGTGTCAACATGGGCTGATAAATATAACTACATGGTGATGCGACCAAATGTATATATTCAAGAATTTATTGATGCCGATTATGAAACCAATCTTTATAGGTTTATTAACTGGCCAAATCCATCATTCCCAAGTTACCCTTCGGGGCATTCGTGTTTTGTTTCGGCAGCTGGAGGCGTTTTTATCGATTTTTTTGGAAACACTATTAATTTCACAGATCGTTCTCATGAAGGAAGAACGGAATTTAGAGGAACGCCAAGACAGTTTAATGCGATCACTGATATGGTTGAAGATGCTGCCTTCTCAAGAGTCCCTCTTGGCGTGCATATGCGAATTGATTGTGCCGAAGGACTGCGACTGGGTTATGAAATATCAGATGCCGTGAATAATTTTGATTTGTCTTCTAATTAAAAACCACCTTGAGTGAACAAAGTGGTTTTAGTTATTTGTAAGATACTGAACCGAGTTCAGTATGAGCTTATTTAATCATATCATAGCTACGCTTAATGAAATTTGTTAACTCTTCACCTTTGAGTAAACCTTGAGATAATCGCGCCAAATCTAAACTTTGAGTAATCAAACGCTCTTGTTTCTTCTTAGTTTTAGTGTTGAGTATTTCGCCAACCAATTCAGAGTTTGTATTTACAATAAGATTATGAATCTCTGGCATATTGCCAAACATATTCATTCCACCTCCACCAGTTTGTTGCATCTCTTTCATGCGACGCATAAATTCAGGTTGTGTAATGATAAATGGAGACGCATCACTATCCATAGCCTCTAATTGTACCATGAATTTTTCTGAAGGAATCACCTCTTTTAATAATTCATCCAACTTTGTTTTTTCCTCTTCGGAAAGTTTAGAAATTGTGGTGTCTTCTTTTTTGATGAGATTATCTATGTGATCACCATCAACTCGTGCAAAAGAAATATTCTCTTTCGACGTTTCTAATTTCTGAACTAAATGCGAAACTATAGGAGAATCTAATAGTAATACTTCATAACCTTTTGCTTTAGCAGATTCGATATATGAATGTTGCGCATCCACATCCGAAGCATATAAAATAACTAGCTTATCATCCTTATCGGTTTGTTTAGCTTTAATTTTATTGAATAATTCCTCGTAAGTGTAATATTGACCATCCACTGTTGGATACAAAGCAAAAGCATCAGCTTTTTCGAAGAATTTTTCTTCTGAAAGCATTCCGTATTCAATGACTATTTTAATGTCATCCCATTTCTTTTCGAAATCTTCACGATTAGAATTGAATAACGACTTTAACTTATCAGCCACTTTACGTGTGATGTATGAAGATATTTTCTTCACCGCACCATCAGCTTGTAAATAAGAACGAGATACGTTTAATGGAATGTCAGGAGAATCGATAACACCTCTTAACATGGTTAAGAATTCTGGGACAATACCTTCAACATTATCAGTCACATAGACTTGATTTTGATAAAGTTGAATTTTATCTTTCTGAATGTTTAAATCATTCGTCATCTTCGGGAAATACAATATTCCTGTTAAGTTAAACGGATAATCTACATTTAAATGAATGTGAAATAACGGCTCCTCAAATTGTGCAGGATATAACTCGCGGTAAAAACTTTTATAGTTTTCATCTTCTAACTCAGTTGGCTGTTTGGTCCATGCTGGATTAGGGTTATTTATGATATTATCTACAGTTGTTTTTTCTGGTTTTGCATCTTCTGGAGCATCTTCAGGAAGTGCTACATTCACCTCTTTTGTTCCAAATTTAATTGGAATTGGCATGAACTTGTTATACTTCAATAACAACTCGCTTATTCTTCCTTCTTCTAAAAACTCTGTAGAATCTTCAGCAATATGAAGAATAATTTCTGATCCTCTTTCCGTTTTATCAGAAGTTTCTAAGGTGAATTCTGGAGATCCATCACAGGTCCAATGTGCTGCAGGTTCGTCTTTATGAGACTTAGTAATAATCTCTACTTTTTCAGCCACCATGAATGCAGAATAGAATCCTAATCCAAAATGACCAATAATTCCAGCATCTTTGCCTGCATCTTTGTATTTGTCAAGAAACTCTTCAGCACCAGAAAAGGCAATTTGGTTAATGTATTTTTCAACTTCTTCAGCAGTCATACCAACACCTTGATCGATGATATGAAGCTTCTTAGCATCTTTGTCTATTTTAACTTCAATTTGCGGATTTCCGTACTCACTTTTAGATTCACCAATACTCGCTAGATGTTTTAGTTTAAGCGTGGCATCTGTAGCATTACTAATTAATTCACGTAAAAATATTTCGTGATCGCTATACAAGAATTTTTTAATGAGCGGAAAAATATTTTCTACCGATACATTAATATTTCCTTTTGTCATGATATATATGTTTTATTTAAATAATGTTAATAGCTTACTCTAGACAAAAAAGATACCAATACCGATAACGTGACAAACTGACATCTTGTAATATATTATGCACGCATAACGAATGCGGATGAATTTCAGTCTGAAATGGTTAATTTTGCATACTTATTTAACACTAAATTTTACTATGTATAATTCGAAAATAATTGGCTTAGGAAAGTATCTTCCTGATAATGTAGTGACAAATGATGATCTATCTAATATGATGGACACCAATGATGAATGGATACAAGAACGTACTGGTATAAAAGAAAGACGTTGGATTAAAGAAGGCACAGAAGATACATCGGCAGTTATGGGTGCAAAAGCTGCTAGGATAGCCATTGAGCGTGCAGGTATAACCAAAGATGACATTGATTTTATCGTATTTGCTACCTTGAGTCCAGATTATTATTTTCCTGGCTGTGGTGTGCAAATTCAAGATATGTTAGATATGCCTACCGTTGGAGCCTTGGATGTAAGAAATCAGTGTTCTGGTTTTATCTATGCAATTTCGGTAGCTGATCAATTTATAAAAACAGGAATGTATAAGAACATTCTCGTTATTGGAGCCGAATATCACAGTAACGGATTAGATAAAAGTACAAGAGGTCGTGGTGTTACGGTTATTTTTGGCGATGGAGCAGGCGCTGCGGTGTTAAGTAGAGAAGAGGATACTACAAAAGGGATACTATCTTCACACTTACATAGCGAAGGTAAATATGCAGATAAACTTATTGTGGCATCGCCAAGTATTGCACATTGGGTTCCAGAAATTATTGAAGCTGGCGATGAAGATTTATCCTATTTCCCATATATGGACGGTACCTTTGTATTTAAAAATGCAGTCGTTCGTTTTAGCGAAGTCATTATGGAAGGTTTGGCTAAAAATGGTTTGCAACGCGAAGACATTGATATGTTAATTCCGCATCAAGCGAATTTAAGAATAGCACAGTTTATTCAGAAGAAATTTAGTCTTAGGGATGACCAAGTTTTTAATAATATCATGAAGTATGGTAATACGACAGCAGCCTCTGTCGTTATTGCATTAACCGAAGCATGGGAAGAAGGAAAAATAAAAGAAGGAGATAATGTGGTTTTAGCAGCTTTTGGTAGTGGGTTTACTTGGGGAAGTGTGATTATAAAGTGGTAAGACATTTCTTTTTGTGTTTCAGCTGATTCTATCTGAAAAAAATCTAATAATTTATTGCAAACAAAAAAGTGAAGTAGACAATAAAACGTATTGACGACTTCACTTTTATTTGAAATGTAAAACTCTAAAGTTTGTTGATTTTAGTTGTTTATTTTAACGCTTCCAGGTGCTGGTATATCAGTTGTTGGCAGGCCTTCCCAAGCTGAAAAATTTGGCTGTCCAAGAGATTCACAAACTTGTGGCTCGCCTCCGAAAAATCCACCTATTGAAATAAACAAACCACCAAATTGATCTGCTGGAGCATTATTACCTTGACCATTATCTATCACTTTTAAAGAGATTTTATTTCCAACTCTAAATAAAAAATTAGTAGGGTCAATAGATTCTGTAATACGTCCTACGTACACCACTTCATTTCCAATGGCATTAACGCAATCAGTTTCCATGGTAACACTAACATCTAAACCTGGAGCTAATTGATCAGTCAAAGTAGCACTTCCATGAGTCCCACCATTGTTTTCGGTGCCAGACCAAGTCATTTGAAGGTTTCCTAAAACAAAACTACCATGAGTATGAGTACTATTACCGTTATTAGATCTTTCAACTATACTGGTGGGACTGATAAGTATATCAGTATCTAGAGATTTTTCTTCCCAAGTAGATGTTCCGTCGATAGATCTTGAAACAATCTTTTTTTTATTTATAAAATCAATCTATATTCAAAAAAGTATCCAAAAAAATATTAGGATTTTGAAACGCTCATTCTGAGCTCCTTAAAATAAGGAATTTAATACTATCTTTAGATTCTAACTAATACCCGAAAAGATGGAAAACAAAAAAAAGAAACAATGCTGGTGCAGGTTTACTTCTTATAGCTTGCAGCATCATGTTTGGTAATCAATTTAGAGGGCTAAGGCACGATAATGATATTTATGGGCTTTCAGCATCAGGGATTCTATTGATTATTGGAGTTTATGCTATTTACTTAAGTCGGAAGCAAAGCACTTAAGCTTCATTTGTTAATAAAACAAAAAATCCCAAAGTTTAAACTTTGGGATTTTTCTGCTATTAACCAATTTATTGAAAAACACTAAAACTATAAAACAGTGATTCACTAAACTGATTAGCCTTAAAACTTATCACACTCTATAGACGCTAGAATTTCTATTTTATTTTATTTCTTAACAGTTTTAACGCTCAATTAACACAAATTCATTCGTTTTAAAAAAATCCAAAACAAGATTGCTTTGGTTTTTTTTTCGACTAATCAGCGTTTTTGTGTTTTAAAACTAACTCTGAAAAAACGAATACTTATGTTTTTACATAATTTAAGTCGGATATTTTAATCATCTCCCAGTGCATGGATAATCTTTTAACAACAAAAGCCCAAGACTTTTTAGTCTTGGGCTTTCTTATTTAATAACCTAACATTAACACTAACCATCAACTATTTATGAAGGCTACTAAACTTTATTTTTACATGAGACCTCCGCCTGATTTTTCATCATTATCTCGTCTCTTACGAGATTTTGCTCTGTATTTCCCACCTCCAAAGCGGTAAGATAAACCAACAAATATGGTGCTAAATTCTGGCTGAAAGTTTACTGTTTGTCTAAACGGACGTTCACTTACAATAGAGATTTCTTGTGTGTCAAATACATTGTTGAAATTCATGCTAAACGTCGCTCTGTTATCTTCAAGAAAGCTATAGCGCATACCAAGATTTACAAAGTACATTGGATCCATTTCAAAATTTAGACCTGTATCTTTTCCTCTATACATTGCAAAAGCAGAGAACGATAATTTCTTGGTTGCTTTAAAATTATTAAAGATTCTAAAGTTGTATATGATGTTATCTACCTCTACCTTGTTAAGGTTGATATCTGTTTCAGCAGGATCAATAATTGTTGGATCTAAAGACTCAGCAATACCAGTTTGTTTCCGTGCATATAAATCAAAACTAGCATTAAAACTCCACCATTTTGTTGGTTTGTAGCTACTAGAAATTTCTAATCCATAGGCTGAAGTATTGTCAAAATTATCATTAGTTAAGATCACACGACCCGAACCTAAACTGGAACGGTCAACAAATACCCCTTGGTTAATCTCATTTTCGATGAGCCTATAGAATACGCCGGCTGTAATACTTCCTTTTTCAAGATTTCTCGTATAGTTTACTTCTAGAGAGTTTGTGAATTGAGGTTCTAGTTCAGGATTTCCAAATTGAGAAATTAAAGGGGTGTTAAATTCAGGTATTGGATTTACTTGTCCAACGCCTGGACGATCCACACGTCTGCTATAACTAAATTGATACGAATTCTTATCTGAAGCAGTATAGGTTACAAATGCTGAAGGATATACCTGAAAATAGTCATTTTCAAATGGGAAATTAGTAGTGGTATCATTCGTCAAATCTGTGTCGATAGCCAAGGCATCAACTTGTACAGTTTCTGCTCTTACTCCTAGTTGGTACGACCATTTATCTAACTTTTTCCCATAACTCACATATGCCGAATAGATATTTCTTTCATAATCGAAAAGTGTTTGTGTTGGAATAAAATCGCCAAATTCATTTTGTACACGCGCATCAGAATTATATGTGATGGTATTATCAAATAATCGAGCTTGAACGCCTAATTCTAATTTAGCAGTTTCAGATAGGGGGTTGACATAGTCTAAGTTTATCGTTGTACGATTGCGTTCAGTATCAGTAAACTCATCAAAGTTCGGTCTCACTAGATTACCAGTAAATGTATTCACCGTTTCTAAATCACTTTCATATGTATTGTAATCGACTTCTAATTCAATGTTATGACCTTCCTTTTCAAAATCTAATTTGTAATCTGCATTGTATTGCTGACTATTATTATCATTCATATTGTCGAAATCTTGAAATTGACCGTTAGTGGGGTTAGAGATAGGGAAAAGATTCGTTTGACCTATTGTACCACCATCAAAAATATTTTGATTTGTAAAGATTGAAAATGTATTCTTATCATTGATATAATAATCGACACCAAACTTAAATAAATGCGAATTACGCTGGTCTAAAAAGTTGAAGGTTTGAGATACATCGGCCTCAGTTTGTGTTAGCAATCCAGTATTACGGTTATCTGAAATATTATTACCGTAGCTTCCGTAGAAATTAAGCTTCCCATTTCTGTAATTCATATCAATAGAACTGTTAAACTTTGGTTCTAATTGATAGGTAAGTCCCAAATTAAGATTTCCGTTAAAACCAATATTTACATTCTTATGTAAGATAATATTGATGATACCACTCATCCCCTCAGGGTTGTATTTTGCTGAAGGATTCGTGATGAGTTCAATTTGTTTTATAGACGTTGAAGGAATCTGTCGTAAGAGCTGAGCCGCAGGAATATTGGATAGTTTTCCATCCACCATGACTTGCACATTCTGATTACCACGTAAAGAAATATCACCCGTTTGTTGATCGATATTTACCGAAGGAATGTTATTCATGATATCAGACGCTGTAGGTCCTGATGTAGTGAGGTCTTTACCAATATTTATAACTTTTCGGTCTATTTTTTGTTGAATGGTAGACACTTCAGCAATAACGGTGACTTCTTCGAGACTTTCAGTATCTTCATTAAGGTACAGATCACCAAGATTAATGTTTCGTTTTCCTCTTTCGAGGGTGGTTTCTTTGGATATAGTTTTATATCCTATGTACGTGATTTCAATTATAAATTTACCATCGGGTAACTTTTCAATTTTGAAGCTACCATCATCATTAGAGATGCCACCGGTGATAATAGTATCAGAGAGGTCTTTAATAATCACATTTACATAAGGTAAAGGTTGTTGTAATTCTGCATCGATAACACGACCTGTTACAGTTCCATTTTTTAATTCTAATTTTGGAGGTTGTGCAAATGCTACTAGGGCATATAAAAAAATGCACACTTGGGTAAGGATTTTCATTTTTGATTGATTGATTTAGATTGATGAAATTAATTTGATTGTATTAACATAGACGATTACTTCCTCAAGGTGTTACTCGTTTTAACGCACCTTAACATTTTTTTAACATTTGCAAGAGCCATTATGCAATGAATTGTACTTTTGTCTCAAAACAATTGCAATGGTAAAAAAGACATTGGTTTTAGGTGCATCATTAAAACCGCAGCGTTATTCTAATTTTGCAATTAACAGATTGATAGATTCTGGCCATGAGGTTGTGGCCTTTGGTTTGAGAGAAGGAGAGGTTGGTGGAATAAATATAGACACCAATCTAATGCCCTATCAAGAAATTCATACGGTGACACTTTATTTAAACCCGAGTCGACAAAAGCCGTTCTACGACTATGTCATCGCATTACAACCAAGGCGTATTATTTTTAATCCAGGTACTGAAAATCCTGAATTTCAAAATATCTTAAAACAACACAATATTTATTTTGAAGAGGCGTGTACTTTAGTATTATTGTCTACGAATCAGTATTAAACCTAGAAAGGTTAATAGTCCGTTAAGAATTAAAATAAAGAATCCAAATTCAAATCCGAACCATTTAAGGCTATTAACACTAATGAGATAAGATAGTATGGGTGATAATAGCGCAATCATTGGCACTAATTTATCCTTTACATTCCAAGATGTAAATAAACCAAAGGCATATAAACCAAGTAAAGGTCCGTAAGTATAGCCTGCAAAAACAAATAATTTAGCGATCACACTTTCATCTTTAATGATATATTTAAAAGCGATGATGACTAGAATAAGCACCAATGAAATGACCACATGGATTCGTTTTCTGGTGACGACTTGTTGTTCTTGGGTGTATTTTTTTTCAATATCTAAAATGTCAATGCTAAAAGAGGTTGTTAGTGAGGTTAAGGCACTGTCTGCACTTGAGTAGGCAGCAGCAATAAGGCCTAACAAGAAAAAAGCAAAAACACCAACTCCTAAATGATGTTTAGCCAAAATAGGAAAAAGATCATCTTTATGCGCATCAATACCATTTTGCTGAGCATATATAGTGAGTAGCAAACCTAAACTTAAAAACACAAAATTGACAATGGTCAAAACAATGGTAAACCAAAACATGTTTTTTTGAGCATCTTTTAAAGATCTACAGGTGAGATTCTTTTGCATCATATCTTGATCTAAACCCGTCATAACAATAGCAATAAAGGCTCCAGAAATAAATTGCTTCCAAAAATAGTTCCCGGATTTATAATCATCAAAAAAGAACATTTTAGAAAGATCGCTATCGAGTACGTAACCTAGTAGATTTCCGCTTTCTATTCCCAGTTCATCACTAACGAAATAAATAGCGACGCCTACAGCGACAAGCATAAAAAGTGTTTGCAAGGTATCTGTCCAAACTATCGTTTTAATTCCAGACTTAAATGTGTAAAGCCATATGAGTAATACTGTAATGGTCACTGTTTGCCAGAAACTCACCCCTAATTCATCAAATAATACAATTTGCAGTACATTGGCGACGAGATATAATCTGAAACTCGCGCCAACTATTCTGGAGATTAGAAAGAAGGACGAACCTGTCTTATATGCATAATTTCCAAATCGCGTTTCTAAATACGTATATATTGATGTTAAATTGAGTCGATAATATAAGGGTAAGAGTACTGTTCCTATGACGAGGTAACCAACGATATAGCCCAATACGACCTGCATATAGCTAAACTGAGAGGCCTCAATCCAGCCAGGAACAGAAATAAAGGTAACTCCTGAAAGTGATGCACCTATCATCCCAAAAGCAACAACGTACCATGGTGATTGTTTATTCCCTTTAAAAAACGCCTCATTTCCGGATGTTTTACCCGTGAAATAAGAAATTAAAATTAAGACACCAAAATAGGCTAGAATGAGGAAAATGATGGCGTTCGTCGACATATTTGCAAGTTTAGCGAAGATTTAATTCAAATATCTTATTTTCGTAAAAAATTGTAAACAATATTAAGTAATTTCTAATGAAGCACCATGTTTTTCTGAAATAACAGTTTTTCATGGTCTCTAAACATTTCAATGTACTTAATTCTAACCATTATTCATTATGAAAAATTTTTACCTACTATTGGCTTTTCTTTTCTCGTTTACTGTGGTTTGGTCTCAAGACTACAGACAAATGATTGCACAAGGCACCTATACGGTTGCTGAGATTCAAACAGCCGCTGAAGCCCATTTTGCATTAGTTGGAACCGAAAGAGGACGAGGCTATAAACCATACAAACGTTGGGAATATCAAGCTTTAAGAAATATGGACGAAAATGGCATGTTAAAATCGCCTGAGTTTTATTTCAATGAGCTCGAAGCCTATAATAGCTATTTAAATGAATCGACAACTCTTGCTAGAACTACCGTTGGAAGTTGGGAAGAATTAGGTCCTGTTTATTGGAATCAAAGTAGTGGATGGAACCCAGGAGTTGGTCGTATTACAGCCATTGCAGCCGAGAGTGGTAATTCAGATCATATGATTGTTGGAGCAAATTCTGGAGGTGTATGGAAAACACTTGATGGTGGAGTGACTTGGGATGTCTTAACAGATGACCTTTCTAACCTTGTCGTTTACGCCTTAGCTATAGATCCCACTAACGCTTCTATTTATTATTGGGGAACGACTAGCGGAACAATTTTTAAATCGGTTGATGCAGGGGCTACATGGTCATTGTTAGCCGATACAGGAAACGGTAATGTGAACAAAATTTTAATAGATCCAACAGATACCAGTAAAATGTATTGTTCTGTTGAAGGTGGAGGGATTTTTAAATCTACAGATACAGGAGCCACATGGACGAGGATCACCTCTAGCGCAACCAATGGCTATGACATAGAGTTTAAGCCTGGAGATACTAATGTTATTTACGCCTCAGGAACGTCTTTCTTTAAGTCCACAGATGGAGGAACTACTTTTACATCTCCAAACGGATTAGGGTCTTGGACTCAAGAATTTGTAAGTGGAACTAATGATTGGACCACATCAGGATCTAATCAGAATAATTCGGTAACGCCAAGAACAGGTTCTGGAATGGCACTTTTCTATATTGGTAATTTCTCAGAACCAACAACTAATTTGATAACACCAGCTTTAGATTTAACAGGTGCTTCTAGCCCAACTGTAAGCTTTTCGTATACCAATGTAAATTGGGCAGGAGATATAGATACCGTGAGAGTTTTATATAAAACATCAGCCGGCGGAAGCTGGATAGAATTGGCAGAATATACCTCAGAATCAGCAACATGGAATGATATTACACTAGCATTGCCTAATCCGAGTTCTGATTATTATGTGGCATTTGAAGGAACGTCATTCTATGGTCGCGGATTAACATTAGATGATGTGTCAATAAATGATGCAACATTAGGGACTGTTTTTGAAGATGGCTTTGAAACTAGTCCTAATACCTTTGCAGGAGGGCCAAAAATGATTGGTGTTTCACCTGCTAATCCAGATGTTGTATATGTCTTAGAAGCTCAAAATGGAACCTTTGCAGGTTTTCATCGCTCTGATAATAGTGGAAACACATTCACTGAGTTAGATCATAACAATAAGAATTATTTTGGATATGATACCAATGCTAATGATAATTTAGGACAAGCACCAAGAGATATGGATATAGCTATTAACCCAACTAATATTGATGATGTTCATATTGCTGGTATTAATACGTGGCGTTCTACTGATGGGGGAACTACTTTTGGTATAACTTCTCAATGGGTTCCTGGAAATGCAGCTTCACTAAATATTGGCTATTGTCATGCTGATGTGGATATATTAGAATTTATTGAAGGTAAACTTTATGCCGGGACTGATGGTGGCGTTTATGTCGCAGACAACCCAACAACAGTAAATTCAACATTTTATAGAGACTTAACAACAGGTTTAGGAATTAGACAATTTTATAAAATTGGAATTAGTCAAACCGATCCTGTAATCGTTACCGGAGGATCTCAAGATAATGGTACATCTGTGAGAGCAGCTGATGGCGTTTGGTCAGATTGGTTAGGTGCTGATGGAATGGAATCGTTTGTAGATAAAAATGATAGTAACATACTTTACGGGACCTCTCAGTTTGGGTCATTATATAAAACCTTTAATGGAGGTGCAAATTATACCGGCTTGCCAGAACCTGACGGCAAATCAGGAAACTGGATCACGCCTTTTGAACAAGATCCTATAACACCAAATACAATTTATACAGGCTATGATGAAGTTTATAAATCAGTAAATGGTGGAACGTTCTGGACGAGTATTTCACAAAACTTTGGAGGAGACTTAAACCATTTGAAAATAGCACCATCTAATAGTAACGTGATGTATGCCGCTGATGGAAATCGAATGTTTAAAAATACAAATGCAGATGTCAATACCGTATGGACAGAAATACCTGGAATACTCGGGAATATTAACTCTATAGCTGTTCATCCTTCAGATCCAGCTAAAGTTGCAATTGCTACAACAGATGGTCGTAAGGTATTTGTTTCTACAAATGGAGGAGATAATTGGACCTCATACCAACTTAACTTACCAAACTTTAATGCACAAGCCTTGGTTTGGCATGACAATGGTTTTGATGGCTTGTATTTAGGTATGAATTATGGTGTATACTATATTGATAATACCTATACAGAATGGCAACCTTTTAGTAACGGTTTACCTAATGTGATTATTAGTGAATTAGAAATTAATACAGTAGATGAAAAAGTCTATGCCGCAACTTATGGACGCGGACTATGGCGCTCAGACCTATTTGATGATACCCTTAGTTTAAGTGAGTTTGATTTAGAGTCATTTAATATGTATCCTAATCCTACTAATAAAAATGTGACATTGAGTTGGGATAAAACTGAGAAAGTCTCGATACGAATTTTTGATACTCAAGGTAAATTAATGTACTTCGCTAAGAACCAAACGATAGCTCAACCTAAGACAATTGACGTTTCAAATTATGCTACCGGACTATATTTTGTTAAGATTAATAATTCAAGAGGATTCGTAACTAAAAAATTAGTAATCGAATAAGCTTAATTCAAGTATAAGGTAAAACCACTGTCAGTTATCTGATGGTGGTTTTTTTGTGTAAAGGTATTCGAAATTGCTAGACATATTGTAAATTCGCAACTATGGAATTTTCTTCTAAATTATTAGAAAACGCAGTTAATGAAATGTCGCAGCTACCGGGTGTTGGTAAGCGTACGGCTTTGCGTTTGGTACTGCATTTATTACGCCAACCCAAAGAGCAAACCTTGAATTTTGCTAATGCCTTGAGTGAAATGCGTACCAAAATTAAATTCTGTAAAAGTTGTCATAACATTAGTGATACAGAGCTATGCGAAATTTGTGCTAATCCAAACCGCGTAGACGATATTGTTTGTGTTGTTGAAGATATTCGAGATGTCATGGCTATCGAAAACACGAGTTCATTTAGAGGGTTGTATCATGTGTTAGGTGGAAAGATATCACCCATGGATGGTATTGGACCTAATGAGTTGAATATACAGCCGTTGGTTGAAAAAGTAAAGCAAGGTAAGGTAAAAGAACTAATTTTTGCCTTAGGATCTACTATGGAAGGCGATACCACTAATTTTTATATTTATAAACAAATTCAGGAATATCACGTAAAAACCTCTACCATAGCAAGAGGTATTTCTGTAGGAAATGAATTGGAATATACCGATGAAGTCACACTTGGAAGAAGTATTATAAATAGAATCCCATTTGAAGCCTCCTTAAAATCCTAGCGACCCTTTGAAGCTCTCAGTAATCATATTGAATTATAATGTACGCCATTTTTTAGAACTCTGTCTTAAAAGTGTCGAAGCGGCTTTGGTGGATATAGAATCTGAAATTATTGTCGTTGATAACCATTCTGTAGACGGTAGCTGTGCTATGGTCAAAACTGTATTCCCAAATATCAAACTGATTGAAAACAAAGAAAATTTCGGATTTTCAAAAGGAAATAATATTGGAGTAAAAGCGGCCAAAGGAGAATACGTTTGTATTTTAAACCCAGATACGGTCGTTGCAGAAGATACTTTTGTACATCTCCTTAGTCTTTCGGAGTTAAAACATAAGCTAGGGATTTTATCATGCAGACTTATTGATGGGCAAGGGCGTTTTCTTCCAGAAAGTAAAAGGAATATACCAACACCTTTTATAGCTATCAAAAAAATTCTCGGGATGTCCCAATCCTATTATGCGTCTAATCTAAATGAAAAAGGGACAGGGAGAGTGCCCGTTTTTGTAGGTGCTTTTATGATGATACGAAGAGCAGTATATAATGAGGTTCAGGGATTTGACGAAGACTATTTTATGTATGGTGAAGACATAGATTTATCATACAAAGTACTTAAAGCTAATTATCACAATATGTATCAAGGCAACACAACTGTTATACATTACAAAGGGGAAAGCACATTAAAAGATGAAACTTATGCCAAGCGTTTTTATGGTGCGATGCAAATTTTTTACGACAAACATTTTAAGTCTAATGTAATTTTTAATGTACTTGTATGGCTAGGAATAAAATTAGCGCCTTTATTTCGTAGCACTTCGGAAATAGAACATAAAACTCCAAAGCAATATGTACTGGTGTCTGCGGAACATCATAAGCGCGTAGAAGTTGCTTTGGCAAAGGAATTAATTGTGGTTAATCATTTTACTAATTATGTTGATGGCACAGAATATATTTTAGACAATAATTATCTTAATTTTAAGTCAATCATCGAAATACTGTCCAATACACCTAAAAATTGTACGTCAACATTTAAAATTCTTCCAAAAAACTCTAACTTTATCATCGGAAGTAATAGCTCCAAACGTAGGGGAGAAGTTATATCTATTGCAGATAATTAATTGAAATAATCTCAATAATTGTGTTGATTTTTCATTAATTTTGCAATCCATAAACAAATTATAGACGCTAGATTACAGATATGGCAAAATTTGAACTAAAGCTTCCAAAAATGGGAGAGAGTGTTGCAGAGGCAACAATAACATCTTGGTTAAAAGAGGTTGGTGACACAATTGAAGCTGATGAAGCAGTGCTAGAAATTGCTACAGACAAAGTTGATAGTGAAGTGCCAAGTGAGGTAGATGGTGTGTTAGTAGAAATACTATTTGCAGTTGATGATGTTGTTCAGGTAGGTCAAACTATTGCTGTTATAGAGATAGATGGTGAAGATACTGTAGCAACTGCTGCTCCAAAAGGAGAAGTCCTAGCATCAGAATCTATTCCAGAACCGGTTGCTGTTGCTGAGGTGACAAAAACAGTTACAGTAGCGCAAGAAACTGCTGCGCCAATCGTAAGCTCAGGAGATCGTTTTTATTCACCCTTAGTAAGGAATATTGCAAAACAAGAAGCGGTAACACAGAATGAGCTCGATGCGATGCCAGGTTCTGGAAAAGATGGACGCGTGACCAAAAATGATATTCTAGCATATTTAGATTCAAGAAGCGCGCAATCCGAACCTGTAAAATCTGTTCCATCTGAAACAGCGAAACCAGCGGCCGCTCAAGTGAATGCAGTTGAGAGAAAGTCACAACCGGCTCCAGTGTTAGCAAGTGGAGATGATGAGATTGTAGAGATGACTAGAATGGGTAAACTTATTGCTCATCATATGGTAGAATCTGTGCAAACGTCTGCTCATGTGCAGAGTTTTATAGAAGCCGATGTGACGAAAATCTGGAACTGGCGTAAGAAAGTGAAAGATGAGTTCTTTAAAAGAGAAGGAGAAAACCTGACTTTTACACCAATATTCATGGAAGCAGTGGCAAAAGCATTGCGCGATTTTCCAATGATGAATATTTCGATACAAGGGGATAACATCATTAAAAAGAAGCATGTCAATCTAGGAATGGCTGCGGCTTTGGCCGACGGAAATTTAATTGTACCTGTCATTAAAGATGCAGATCAGTTGAATTTAGTAGGAATGACTAAAAAGGTAAATGACTTAGCAAATCGCGCACGTCATAATCAATTAAAACCAGACGATATTCAAGGTGGTACCTATACGGTAACTAATGTTGGTACTTTTGGTAGTATCATGGGAACACCAATTATCAATCAACCACAAGTTGGAATACTAGCTTTAGGAGCTATTAGAAAAGTTCCTGCAGTTGTCGAAACTCCTGAAGGTGATTTTATAGGTATTCGTTATAGAATGTTCTTATCGCACTCCTATGATCATAGAGTCGTTAATGGTGCGCTTGGCGGACAATTTGTAAAAGCCGTTAAAGATTATTTAGAGGCTTGGGATTCTAATAGAGAGATTTAAAAAAAAACATTCTTCAAAAGTAGGAATCACACCAATAAAAAAAGCACAATTTTAGGATTGTGCTTTTCTATTCTAGGTTAGAATCCTATAAATAACTCAACCACCATTTGTCTTTATTGTTGGCTTTATATTTCATATACATTTTGCATAATGGATAGAGTAATACAATAGTAATAAACCAAATCAGGTAAGTAACCCATAGATCATAACCTTTAGTAGCAAGATATTTACTCATGAATCGTTGAGGAGTTAAAACTAATTCTTTCCAATTTTCACCTAAAAGTGTCAGACCTATTAATCCGAAAAGGTGAATCACATACAAATGAATAATGTAGTAAAAAAATGGTACACGTCCTATGACTACTAAAATATTTGTAAACCAATTCTTTACAGATTCAATAATATATAAAAACAGCATAGCCGGACCAAGCGTCATTAATGTATATAACAACGATGGTGGATATTTAGTTGTATTTAAAAAAGATATTAATGTATGCGCACCATCTTTTTGTTCGCTCCAAGGTGTCAAATTTCCGTAGATATTAATAAAACGTATACTTATAAATAGAGCTATAGCACCTAAACCCATATAAAGTAGCCACTTTTTACGAATCTTAATATCAAATCCTTTCTGGTAAAAATGTCCAAAACAATAGCCTAAAACCATAATGCCTAACCACGGTAAAAATGGATAAGCAATAAATAGTAAACTTTCCCCATTATTGAATGCTACTGATCCTTGTTGATGTGTGAAATACCATAATAATGAAAGTGGATCATTGCCTTGTACAGTAATGCCATCTAAAAGATTATGACCAATAAGAATGATAAAACCTAACACCAATAACAGTGTTTTATGTAGATAAATTAAAGCAGCCAGAAACATCATACAAATACCAATAGCCCATATCACTTGAAAAATGTGTACACCCAAACCGATATCAAAAGTCCAAGCAAAATTGACAACTGTTAGTTCTATAAAAATTAGCCAGAGTCCTCGTGTAAATAAAAATTTTGAGAGGTTTTTTTTTGTTGGTTGTTTTGAGCCAAACAAAAATGCAGAGGTACCTGCAAGAAACACAAAAACAGGTGCGCAAAAGTGGGTAATCCATCTCGTAAAAAATAATGCAGGTGTCGTAGAATCCATATTTGTTGGATTAATGAAGAGATAGCCCGTGTTCGTATAATCTCTCACATGATCTAATGCCATAATTACCATTACAAGACCTCTTAAAACATCAATAGACTCAATGCGGTTGGTTTTGATTTGCATATTGATATGATTATTTGTTAGTGGTGAGTTTAAATCACCTCGCAACGAAGTTCGCTAATTTATTCCATAAGCCAAAACCAGTCATTCCACATATTCTATTTACCTTTGTTTAAAATTAATAGGACATGCAGCTCAATCTCACAAAGCCCATCTGTTTTTTCGATTTAGAAACAACTGGAATCAATATCACAAACGATAGAATCGTTGAAATTTCAATTTTAAAAGTGCATCCTAACGGAACTGAGGACACCTACACTCAGCGTGTTAACCCAACCATTCCAATTCCGCCAGAAGTGACTTTAGTTCACGGGATTTCTGATGCTGATATTGCCGACAAACCAACCTTTGCAGATATCTCCAAAGAAGTGTATCATCTGATTAAAGATTCAGATTTAGGAGGCTTTAATTCTAATCGTTTTGATATTCCTCTTTTGGCAGAAGAAATGCTACGTGCTGGAATAGATTTTGACATGAAAAACGCCCAGTCTATTGATGTTCAGACTATTTTTCATAAAATGGAACAGCGTACTTTAAGTGCAGCTTACAAATTTTATTGTGATAAAAACTTAGACGATGCTCATAGTGCTGAGGCAGACACTTTGGCAACTTATGAAGTGCTAAAGGCGCAATTGGATCGTTATGAAGACTTAGAAAATGACGCCAAGTTTTTGGCTGATTTCAGTTCAAGAAAACGTTTCGCAGATTTCGCTGGATTTATTGCTTACAATAAAGATGAACAAGAATGTTTTTCATTTGGAAAGCATAAAGGGAAGTTGGTTACAGATGTTCTAGAAAATGAACCTGGCTATTTTGGCTGGTTACTCAATGCTGATTTCCCGTTGTATACCAAAAAGGTGCTAACTGCAATCAAGTTAAGAGCATTTAACAATAAATTGAGTTAATCGTAATTCCTGAAAGCGCAGGGACATAAGTAATATATAAATTAGAAAAAGAAGAAACCTGCCTTTGCAGGAATAGCAAAAGTTATGAAGTTAATATGCATAGGTCGAAATTATACAGAACACATTAAAGAACTGGAAAATGAGAGACCCACTGATCCAGTAGTGTTCTTAAAACCAGATACTTCTATCTTATTAAAGAAACAGCCCTTTTTTATTCCAGATTTTTCGGAAGATGTACATCACGAAGTGGAAATTCTGGTAAAAATCAACAAAGTAGGAAAACATATTGCCAAAAAGTTTGCCCATAAATATTATGATGAAATTGGTTTAGGGATCGATTTTACGGCACGTGATTTACAGTCAAAACTCAAAGCTAAAGGCTTACCGTGGGAAAAAGCCAAAGCCTTTGATGGCGCAGCAGTCATAGGAGACTGGCTGCCAAAATCTGATATTGAAGATGTCAATGCAATCAATTTTAGTTTGCGAAAAAATGATGAGATTGTTCAAAAAGGAAATACCAGTTTAATGCTTTGGAAGATTGACGAGATTATAGAATATGTGTCAAAATATTTTACTTTAAAGATTGGAGATATTATATTTACAGGGACGCCATCGGGAGTTGGCAAAGTTATTGCTAATGATAAATTAAAGGGATATATCGAAGACAAACAATTGTTTTCAATTACAATAAAATAATGGAACAACACTACAAATTAGCGAGAGTAAAAGAATTAGCAGATAATGACATGGATTTTGTTAATGCATTAGCAGAAGCTTTTTTAGAAGAAGTGCCTGAAGATGCTGAACGACTCAAAAAAGCAGTAGCAGCTGAAGATTTCTACAATACCTATCAAGCAGCACACAAAATGAAACCTACTATAGACTTATTCGAGTTGGGTGTGCTTCAAGATCTTATTATAGTTCAAGATTGGGGAAAATTTGAAAAACGTGGTGAAGACTGCACGAAAGAATTAAATCTCGTATTGCAGGCTGTAGAGCACGCTGTTGCAGAAATCAAACAAGACTTTAACCTATAATGCTGGCAGAAATAATTACGATTGGTGATGAGATTCTCATTGGCCAAATTATAGATTCAAATTCAGCTTTTATAGCAAAACAACTTAATAAAATAGGGGTATCTGTATATCAAATTACATCTGTTCAGGATGATAGAACCCATATCTTAAAGGCGCTTGAAGAAGCCGAAGCAAATGCTGATATTGTAATCTTAACTGGTGGTTTAGGACCTACAAAAGACGACATCACCAAAAAAACTATGGCCGATTATTTTAACGATCGACTCATTGAAGATTTTTCCGTACGTCAAAATATAGAGCATATTTGGAAGGTGTTTGTTAAGAAGCCTATCATGCAAGTGAATTTGGATCAAGCTCTTGTGCCCTCTAAAGCTCAGGTATTGATGAATAAATATGGAAGCGCTCCAGGGATGTGGCTCGAAAAAAATGATACTGTATTTATTTCATTACCAGGTGTGCCTTATGAAATGAAAGCATTAATAGACGATGAGGTAATGCCTAAACTTAGAGCAGAGTTTAAATTTCCATACATTCAACATAAAACTTTCCTCACCTATGGTGTAGGTGAGAGTGCACTTGCAGAGCGCATTGAAGCTTATGAAAATGAATTGCCAGACTTTATCAAGTTAGCCTACCTGCCTAGTTTAGGACGTGTAAGGTTGCGTTTATCAGCTAAAGGAAATGATAAAGAGATGATAGCCGCTGAAATGGAAAAACAAACCAATCTACTTTTACCTCAAATTGGAGATGTGTTTGCAGGATTTGAAGAAGATATCTCCATCGAAGCTATTATTGGAAATTACTTAACGGAACAACATAAAACGGTGGCTGCCGCTGAAAGTTGCACTGGCGGACTCATAGCAGAGCGATTTACAACCAATGCCGGAGCCTCTAAATATTTTAAAGGTAGCATTGTAAGCTATACAAAAGAGACCAAAATTAACGTGCTTAATATTTCCGAAGAACTTATTGATACATATTCTGTCGTGAGTGCTCAAGTTGCTGAAAGTATGGCAAAAAATGTATTGCAATTAATGCATACCGATTTTGCAGTAGCAACTACAGGAAACGCTGGGCCAACAAAAGATGATACAGCTGAAGATATAGGGATTGTTTACATTGCGATTGCTACAAAAGACAGTGTTTATTCTGAAAAGTTTAGTTTCGGAAATCATCGCGTTAAAGTTATCAATAAAGCAGCGAACAAAGCCTTTGAAATGCTACAGAAAGAAATTTTAAAAAAGTAGCACTTTTAGTTTGTGGGTATTGTAAAGTTTTATTAAATTTGCAGCCTGTTTTAAAAGAACATAATTTAAAGTTAGAAAGAAATGTCAAGAGTTTGTGAACTTACTGGAAAGAAAGCGATGGTTGGAAACAACGTATCTCACGCGATGAATAAAACGAAGCGTAAATTTAACGCTAACTTAATCAAAAAGCGTTTCTTCATTCCTGAGGAAGATAAGTGGGTAACTTTAAAAGTATCAACTTCAGCATTGAAGACTATCAATAAAATTGGTATTTCTGCTGCAATCAAAGAAGCTAAATCCAAAGGATTTTTAAAATAATAGCATAACGCGTTAAAAGACACGTAAAATGGCAAAGAAAGGAAATAGAATACAAGTTATATTAGAGTGTACAGAGCATAAAGAGTCTGGGCAACCAGGAACTTCGCGTTACATTACTACTAAAAATAAAAAGAATACGCCAGACAGAATGGAGATTAAGAAATTTAATCCAATCTTGAAGCGTATGACTATTCACAAAGAGATAAAATAATAAGTCATGGCAAAGAAATCAGTAGCATCATTACAAACAGGATCTAAAAGACTTACCAAAGCGATCAAAATGGTTAAATCTCCAAAAACTGGCGCTTACATGTTTGTTGAGTCAGTAATGGCACCAGAGTTTGTCAATGAGTTTTTAAGTAAAAAATAAATTAAGCATCTTATGTTTAATCACCAACTGCTTTCATACGTGAAAGCAGTTTTTTTATGTCTATATTTGAGAGAATTTCTGCCAAAATAGCAGATTTAATTTTCGGCTTGACATTTGACTAGAACTTATAAATACCTATAACCAATGAGTTTTTTTAAAAAGATATTTTCTTCGGAAAAAAAAGAAACCTTAGACAAAGGCTTAGAGAAATCCAAAACAACGTTTTTCTCTAAACTTAATAAAGCAGTCGCAGGTAAGTCTAAAGTAGATGATGACGTTTTAGATAACCTAGAAGAAGTGTTGGTCTCAAGTGATGTGGGAGTCGATACAACGTTGAAAGTCATTGAGCGCATAGAAGAACGGGTTGCAAATGACAAGTATCTAGGTACTTCAGAATTAAATCAAATCTTACGTGAAGAAATTGCAGGTCTCTTGTCTGAAACTAATTCTGGCGAAGATACAGATTATGTGATTCCAGAATTACCAAAACAAGCCGATGGGACAAAGCGACCGTATGTCTTAATGGTGGTTGGAGTGAATGGAGTTGGAAAAACAACAACCATTGGAAAACTTGCCTATCAATTTAAAAAGAAAGGATTGAATGTCGTTCTCGGAGCGGCAGATACGTTTAGAGCTGCAGCTATTGATCAGCTTCAAGTATGGGCAGACCGTGTGGATGTGCCAATGATACGCCAAGAAATGGGGAGTGATCCTGCTAGTGTGGCTTTTGATGCACTGCAATCAGGAGTTAACCAAAACGCCGACGTAATTATCATTGATACCGCAGGACGCTTGCATAATAAAGTCAATTTAATGAATGAGTTGACTAAAGTGAAACGTGTGATGCAAAAAGTGATTGATGATGCACCACATGATGTGCTTTTAGTGCTGGATGGTTCTACAGGACAAAATGCCTTTGAACAGGTAAAACAATTTACAGCAGCTACCGAGGTCACTTCCTTGGCAGTGACGAAGCTTGACGGTACCGCTAAAGGAGGTGTGGTCATTGGTATTAGCGATCAGTTTCAAATTCCAGTTAAATATATTGGAGTAGGTGAAGGTATTGAAGACCTGCAAGTATTTAATAAGTACGAGTTTGTAGATAGTTTCTTTAAATAAATACAGCACAATTACTCTAAGACCGATAACCAACGCGAAAAAGACATCATTATTCC
Organism: Formosa sp. Hel1_31_208; assembly: GCF_900104785.1. Lineage (NCBI taxonomy): Bacteria > Pseudomonadati > Bacteroidota > Flavobacteriia > Flavobacteriales > Flavobacteriaceae > Formosa > Formosa sp. Hel1_31_208. The sequence continues at coordinate 3,048,967 of NZ_LT629733.1, read as the reverse complement.
TTTTGAAATGCGCAATTAGCTTTCTGCTAATTTGGGTACTAGTCGAAACGCATTTTTCCGTATTTTTATAAAAACTGCTAACCATGAGATATATAATACTGTGTTGCCTAATGTGTATTACATTTGGCTGTAAAAATTCCGAAGAGAAAAAAGAAACCAATACTTCAGTAGAAACCTCAGATGAGGCGCCTCAAGAAATCAAAGACGAGAATGATATTAGTGATATTTCGACTAAAGACATCACCGATTTTAAAGTCTTAGATTCAAAATATATTAATCAAACGGAGCTTTGGAATTCCATAAATGATGATCTAAAAGATTTTACTGAAGAGACTTATAATTCTTTAAAATCAGTTATTCTTGATCAGGACATTCCAACACTTCAAAAGAATATTCAAGACAGAAAACTGTCATATGAATTACTAACAAAGTTTTATTTATACAGAATTAGAAAGTTTGATCGAGAGAACGAATTGTCCTTAAATTCGGTAATCAGTATTAATCCTAATGCGATTGAAGAGGCCAGAGCTAAAGACGCAAAATTAACAACCATGGAGCTATATGCAGATTTTAATTACTCAGTATTTGGAATGCCGATCCTTTTAAAAGATAATATTAATGCGTCAGGAATGCCAACCACTGCAGGCGCTGTGGCTCTGAAAGATAATACGACAAATGATGCTTTTATCGTTTCTCAATTAAAAGCAAATGATGCCATCATTTTAGGTAAAGCTAATTTGAGTGAATGGGCTTATTTTTTCTGTGGTGATTGTCCTAGTGGTTATAGTGCAATTGGTGGACAAACCTTGAATCCATACGGCCGTAAAATCATGGATACTGGAGGCTCAAGCGCTGGTAGTGGAGTTGCCGTTGCAGCGAACTTTTGTGCTGCCGCTATTGGAAGCGAAACTTCAGGTTCTATATTATCACCAGCAAGTCAAAATTCAACGGTTGGATTAAAACCTACTATTGGATTGGTGAGTCGAGCGGGTATTATACCCATCTCATCTACATTAGATACTGCAGGACCAATCACAAAAAACGTAATGGATAATGCCATCGTTTTAGATGCAATTTTTGGTGAAGATATATCCGATTCAAAATCACTTCAGGTCCTATGGAGTAAACCATTTTATTTTAAAGGACTGGAAGAAGCAAGTGTTCAGGGAAAACGCTTTGGAGCATTTAATACGCTTATGTCAGACTCACTTTATAATAAAGCAATCAAAACCTTAAGGGCACAAGGTGCAGTAATTGTAGAGCTTGAGCCACAAGATATAAAGCTTCCAAATTTTGTGCGGTTATTAAACCTAGATATGAAAACAGATTTAGTAAATTATTTAAAAGATTACGGCAATCCGTATCTAGAATATACATCTCTTGAAGATATTATAGCATTTAATCGTACAGATAGTTTGAACATTATGCCTTACGGACAAAAATTGTTTTATGGCGTTTCTGAAGATTCTAGTACCACTATAGAATTTGAAGCACTCAAAAGTGTTTTAAAAACAAATGGGAAACGTTTTTTCGATGAACCCATGTCTGCTCAAAACTTAGATGGCATCTTATCTATCAATAATTACCACGCTGGTTTTGCAGCAGTTGCCGAATACCCTGCCTTAACTGTTCCTATGGGGTATACAGAAACTGGTGCGCCAAGAGGCCTTACCTTTATTAGTTCTCGGTTACGCGAGAAGCAATTGTTAGAATGGGCTTATGTCTATGAACAAGCTTCTAGAATGAGAGTCGCACCTAAAAATTATAACTAGTTAATTAAAGCATTGATTTTTTCCCAAAGGTCATTATCAAATGAGGATAAGGCAAAGTTGACATCATTGGCAGTTTCTCCCATGCGGATGACAACGATATTTTTACTAGGTACAATGTAAATCTTTTGGTCATCTCTGCCTAATGCACAATACATATCACTTGGCGCGTTCGGAATAAGTTCTCCTTGAAATTCTAGTTGTGATTGAGGTAGTCTAAAGGTCGATTTTCCATTGAGCCACCACATATAGCCATAGGCTTCATTTAAAGGTTGAGACGTATTAATGGCTACATTCAAAAAGTCTTCTGATATAATTGGTGTGTTTTCCCATTTTCCATTGGCCGAAATCATGAGTCCGAAACGAGCCATACTTCTAGTATCACTCCAGTATACACTATAATCGTTGTTTTGAATCCAAGCTCCTGACATTCCGATTTTGTTCTTGAGTGTGGTATTAAAATAGTTAGACCAAGTTTGATCACTGGCACTAGCAACCACATCCTGAAGCTTGACATAGACATTATGATAAGCCCAACGATTGCCAGCATCGGCAAGATATTGAAGGTTTTCTGTGGAAATGTCATCACCTAAACTATCGTCTAATCCAGAAGTCATAGATAAGAGATGTTTACTAGTAATTAAATTTTCTTTTTCTAAAGGGGTGCTTGTCCATCCCGTGCCGATATAATCCGAAACTTTGTCATTGATATTCAATAAGCCTTCATTTTGCGCAATACCTGTAACAGTAGTAGTTAGTGTTTTTCCAGCGCTTGCCCAATACCAGAGAGAACTGTTGGAATGACCGTTCATGTAGGCTTCGACAACGATTTTCCCCGTGTGAACTATGATAAAACTTTTCGAATTGTTTTCTTCTAGAAAGTCTAAAAGCGGTTGTAATTGGTTATCATTCCATCCCAAATCGGCTACCGATTTTGTGTCCCAAGTGTCACTGCCATCGAGAGGCGGAAAGTAAATAGCTGCTGGCAGTGGTTCTTGATCTTGAGGAATTGGCGTTTCGTTAGCTTCCGAAGAACAACCGATACTAAAGAAGCTCCATATTAGAATTATAAAAAAATACCTTAGTTTCATTCTTCAATATTTAAAATTAGACCTTTCAGCTATGATAAGGTTTAATCCATACAAAACAAATATATCATAAATCATTGTGTATCTTTGCCATCTGAAATTTGACTATGAGAACCAAATCACTTAAAAAGAACAGAATTAACGTCGTAACACTAGGTTGTAGCAAGAATGTCTATGATAGCGAAGTGTTAATGGGACAATTGAAAGCCAGTGGGAAGGACGTTGTTCATGAAGAAGAAGGAAATGTTGTAGTTATCAATACCTGTGGTTTTATTAATAATGCTAAGGAAGAAAGTGTGAATACCATTTTGGAATTTATGCAAAAAAAAGAGGCAGGTGAGGTTGATAAAGTTTTTGTAACAGGTTGCTTAAGTGAACGTTACAAGCCAGACTTACAGAAAGAAATTCCTAATGTAGATCAATATTTTGGAACGACAGAATTACCACAATTATTAAAAGCTTTAGGAGCTGATTATAAGCATGAACTCATAGGAGAACGTTTAACAACAACACCAAAAAACTATGCCTATTTGAAGATTGCAGAAGGATGTGATAGACCCTGTAGTTTTTGTGCAATCCCTTTAATGCGAGGAAAACATAAGAGTACTCCAATTGAAGAGATTGTAATTGAAGCAGAAAAATTAGCCGCTAATGGTGTTAAGGAGCTTATCTTGATTGCTCAGGATTTAACGTATTACGGATTAGATTTATATAAAAAACGGAATCTCGCCGAATTACTAGAACACCTAGTAAAAGTTGAAGGTATTGAATGGATACGTTTGCATTATGCATTTCCAACAGGTTTCCCTATGGATGTATTAGATGTGATGAATCGCGAGCCTAAGGTGTGTAACTATCTTGATATTCCGTTACAGCATATTTCAGATTCTATTTTAAAAAGTATGCGTCGTGGAACCACTAAAGAGAAAACGACGAACTTGCTTAAAGCATTTAGAGCAAAAGTGCCAGAAATGACTATTAGAACCACTTTAATTGTTGGTTATCCTGGAGAAACTCAAGAAGATTTCGAAACGCTAAGAGACTGGGTCAAAGAAATGCGTTTTGAACGTTTAGGGTGCTTTACCTATTCTCATGAAGAAAACACACATGCCTTCAACCTAGAAGATGATGTGCCTGAAGATGTGAAGATGGAAAGAGCTAATCAGATTATGGAAATCCAATCTCAAATTTCTTGGGAATTGAATCAGGCTAAAATCGGACAAGAATTTAAAGTCGTTATTGATCGTAAAGAGGGGAACTACTTTGTTGGTCGTACCGAATATGATTCTCCAGATGTAGATAATGAAGTTTTAATTGAAGCCACAAATACCTATATAAAAACAGGAGAATATACCAGAGTTAAAGTGACTGAGGCCGAGGATTTTGATTTGTATGCTGAGGTAATTGACTAACTATTTTAGGTAATGTTTAACACCCATTTACAGGTCCGAAAGTAAACACCAATTCTTGATCAACTTTTTCGCCTTTTGAATTTTCAGCAGGAATCCATTTTCCAGGTATATTTTTTAGGAGTTGAATGAATTTTTCATCAAGAGAAGGATATCCTGTTGTCATCGCGTCATGTGTTATATTTGAAACAGTTCCGTTTTTTGTTACGATAAAAGACAATTTAATCGCTCCAAGTTTACCTTCAGTGATAATGGTCATATCGTCATTACTGTTCTCCTTAAGATAGTTAATAAGTGACGCCTTACCATCAATATAAATGGCTTGTGTATCTGGAACAACAGTCAAGTGCGGACCGAAAAAACGTTCTTCCATTTTTCCAGTGTCCTTATGCTTCTCTTTAAAATCGGTTCTAATTGTAAAATGGTTAAAATGTTCCGTTGATCTTATTAGTTTTATTTGAGCATCAGTGAGATGAGCATCTGTTCCATATTCTTGCATTTCAGATTGTTGATTGTCTTTAATGATGATCACCTTTACAGAATTAATGTGAGCTATTTGTTGGGCCTCTTCATCAGTAAGGAAATCGTAAATTGTAGTCACTTTAGCAAGGTCTGTTTTTTTGATGGCTGTAAATCGAGTATCTACGCCATAATACAGCTCAGGAATGACGTTGTCATTTGACCGTTTCATATTTTGGTTTTCAAAAGCAAGAGTTTTTTTATTCGATAAGTTTACCTCGGCAGTCTCTTTGGCGCTCCAGTTAGTAAAGCCAATTATTACGATACTTAAAATAACAAGAATTGTGCTAACTGTAATCACGTGCTTTTTCATATCAGATTTATTTTGAAGTTAATATCATTCAAATATATCATGGATTGATACTCATATAGACAGATTAAATGTGAAAAAAGTGTAAACTTTATGTGAAATCCTATTCTGCTCTGTCATAAGCTTCTTTCATCCAATCAATTAATTCTTCATCAATATCATTTATCGAAGTAATTTGAACACGATGCGTACACATCGTTCCAAAAGGACCAGAGCTACCTAATCTATCTGTTATTGATTTTTCGGGTAGCTTTAGTCCAAGATCAATACGTGTTTTAGTTGCAGGTTTAATTAATACGAATTGTCGTTTTCTAATTACACTTACACTTGATTTTTTTGGTGTGATGGTAATGTCATTTCCTAATGTATGAATTGCAGCTAGGAGCTTTTCATACATAGGAAATAGAAGTTCTTTGCCTTTGTACTGATTGGTGACTAAATCTTCAGGCGCATCGTTTTGACTTTTGGATAAGGTCACTATTGTGTTTGCGAAACCGTGTGTTACGCCGTGTTTCTGCTTAAGGAAATTTACACCTTCTGAATGTTTAGTAAAGTCTTTTTCTTTAAGAATGGATATCCATTGCTCTAATGATTTACCAGTTTTCTCTGGCATATTACTAATCATGGTTTGTAAGCTTTTGTCCATATCTCTTAATTTCTTGCTTTTTATTTACAACTCAGCTAAATTGTTATTTACAAAGAAAATAGAATTTACTAAAAATAGTTTGCCATTTTCCCAGAAGCTTCTGAACATCACATTATCTACCATATAAATCAAACTACCGCTTCCCATGCGCTGCTCTCCAAATACTAAAGAGTTGCCCAAGCGTTTTAAAGCATCTTTACCGGCATAACCAGATACTTTTTTAGGATTGTTATCAATATAAGCAACGTTATAGCCACTGTCCAAAAGACTGTAAGATGAACTCCCTAGTTTAAGCGTAAAGTACGTGTCGCTATAACCAAAAGCCATAGGGTGTGTCTCGTCTACATCACTTTTGAAAATAGCACCCGTGATGAGATTGTTGGTATATGAGCGTTCTCTATCGGCATATTTTACAAGTTGAGAATCATCTTTGTTTTGTATAGTGTCTTCTTGTTGTTGATTTCGTTTTAATCCGAAGCCCTCTTTGTCGGCAAAACTATTTAATGCGCCATCAATAGCAATGAGCTTGCCACCAGCTTGCACCCATGTTTTGAGTTTGTCCATGACTGTGTCATCTAAAAGACCGTTATAATATCCATTTGGCATAATCAAAACGTTGTATTTTGATAAGTTGGTGCGCCCTAAGTTTTCTGTATTTAATGACGTAATTGGATAGTGTAGTTGTTGTTCAAAAAAGTGCCACAATTCGCCATAGCTTAAAGATGACGTATAATCACCAGCTAAGATTCCTATTTTAGGAGGGTTTACTAATTTGATATCAGGTGACCCAAAGTCAGGTCCTGAAGTTGAGAATCCTGACAATATAGCGTCTGGATTTCGACCAAATTTAGAGGCACTATTTATTACGATAGCATCAAACTCTTCTGCTTTTTTATTATCACCTCGCACTATAATTAAGGAGCCTCTGTCATAAGTATTGCCTTGTGTTGTAAACGGTTTTTCCGTAAAACGAACTTTTATACCTTGCTTAAGTAATGCTGCTAGAAATTTTGCATCCTGCATAGAGTTCCACGCCATAACATAACCTGTTGCTGATGTGTTCGTTGTAGGTAGCTGTGCATCAGTAATTCTTTTTTGACTACTAATTGCAGTCTTACTAGCAATAGCCTCTAGCCCATATGCATAAGGTGCACTCCATGCCGTGATATCATAAGTTAGAGAATCACTTAGTTTCGCATTAGGTTCAAATAGGACTTTTACCATTTTTCCTTTCGGTTGATTCGTACTCACTACCAAATCATTTGATGATGTATTCATTTGTCCTTGACTTGCCGTTGAATATTTATAACCGCTTACTTTTCCGTTTTTTGCAAATCCGTACGCAATCTCGTGTTTGTCTAAAAGCTTAGTGAGGCTATTAATTTTGTTGACATTTCCTTTTAAGACATAACTTTTGAAATTCAATCCTGAGTTATCAAAAAACTTAGCGAACTCCGTGTTTAGTTTTACCGCATTTTTAGATGAGATTTCTACAGTAGATAGTCCAGTAACTGTATGATGAGTTAATCGATCTATTAATGTCAATTCATCGCCTTCATCATTTAAAATCCCAAGACCAGCACGTCCGTGTCCAGCTTGCTCGTAGGTCATTCCAATAGCTCCCATATAGGTTGGGTAGGTGTCACCATAACTAGGATATAATAAATCAAAGCGTTCACGTGTGAAGTATAACCAACCTTCAGCGTCAAAATACTTCGCGTGATTTTTTCCAATTTGAGTTTGAAAATTACGTTGCCAATCACTAATTACTTCGTGAAAAGGTTCGGCTGCTGGTGCGAAATAGTAAGGTTCATTAATGCCTTGTTCATGAAAATCGACATGAATATGCGGCATCCATTGGTTATAGGCATTTAATCGTGCGGTAGTTTCTACCTGTGTTGCCCATGCCCAATCTCTATTTAAATCAAATAAGTAATGATTAGGTCGACCGCCAGGCCAAGGTTCGTTGTGCTCACTAGCTTGTTGGTCAATATCATACGGGACACTAGCTGTTTCATTGTACCAATTTACGTAACGGTCGCGACCATCAGGATTGATACAGGGATCAATAATGACGACGGTGTTGTCTAAATAGGTTTTATTTTCACTGAGTAATTTGTATATCGTATTCATCGACGCTTCAGTACTTGATGCTTCGTTACCATGCACATTATAACTTAACCAGACAATAGCGATGTCATTTGTTGATGCTGTGCCGTCAAGCAGTCCAGCATTTTTTAGATGGTTTGTTCTAATAACTTCAAGTGTATTCATATTGGCTTCGGAAGTCACAAAGGCCAGCAATAATGGTCGACGCTCATTGGTTTCGCCATATTGCATAAGTTTAACGCGCTGCGGATTTTCGGTTTGAACATGTTTAAAATAATCGACAACTTGATGATGTCTTGAAAATTTTGTTCCTAAGTTATAACCTAAAAATTCTGAAGGGGATTGTAGGTTTTGTGCAAATGTGGTTAGTGTTAATACGAAAGCCACAAATAGTGATAGAGATCTAATCATATGTAAAATCTAATTGAGAATGATAGCAGTAAAGATATGAAGTGCTCCTGAATTAACTAAAATTTAGGACTTAAAAAAAGTTAAGAGCATTATATTTACGCTTGAATTGAATTGTAACTATGCCAACCGACTGTATTCCGTTTAGAGATACCAATTATTTTTCTTCCTTAATATGCGATTATTTAGATGAGAAAGAAGAACTGAAATCATTCTATAATCGTTTTCCTCATATTGAGGGTTTTGAGGCACAAATAAAGGAAAAACAAGCTGCCTTTGCCTCTGAAACCCGAATGATATTGGTGCAAGCTTTAGAACGGCAGTACGAAGGTTATAAAATTTCCGAAGGCACAAAAAAGAATATAAAGGTATTAAGTGACCCAAACACCTTTACAGTTACAACAGGACATCAGCTTAATTTGTTTACTGGGCCACTTTATTTTTTCTATAAGATCATTTCAACGCTCAATTTATGTAAGCAATTGAAAACAAACTATCCCAATCAAAACTTTGTTCCTGTGTATTGGATGGCTTCTGAAGATCATGATTTCGATGAGATCAACTTTTTCAATTTTAAAGGAAAAAAAGTCCAATGGAACCGCAATGCTTCCGGAGCTGTTGGTGAATTAGATTTGAATGGCTTGGAGGTCGTATTCGAGGTATATGCAAGTCAACTTGGGGATACAACGAATGCCAAACGAATAAAAGATTTATTTGCCAATGCCTATTTAAAACATCAGGATCTAGCCAAAGCAATGCGTTATTTGGTTAATGAATTGTTTGGTGCACACGGACTTGTAATTATTGATGGAAATGACAAGGATTTAAAGCGCTTATTTATTCCATATGTAAAAGACGAGTTAATCACTAAAACATCACATCATAAAGTCTCGCTAGCCAACGATAGCTTAAATGCCTGCGACGGAAATTATAAAATACAAGTCAATCCAAGAGATATAAATCTATTCTACATTACTGAAGGATTACGTGAGCGCATTGTTGAGGATCAAGGTGTGTTTCGTGTTAACAATACCGAAATTCAATGGAGCGAGATGGAATTGCTCCAACACCTGAATGAGATGCCTGAACGGTTTTCTCCAAATGTGATTGTGCGTCCCTTGTATCAGGAAGTCATTTTGCCAAACCTGTGTTATATAGGAGGAGGAGGTGAGTTGGCCTATTGGTTGCAGCTTAAATCTAATTTTGAAGCCCAAAACGTTGTGTTTCCCATGTTGCTATTGCGTAATTCGGTGTTGTTTATGACCGATAAGCAAAAAGAGAAACTTCAAAAATTAGACGTTTCCATAGAGGATTTGTTTTTAAATCAAAACGAACTGAAAACGAAAGTTACAAAACAAATATCAGGAATTAAGATTGATTTTTCCGCTCAAAAGCAACAGTTGGAACAACAGTTTAAAGACCTTTACAAAATTGCCCAAGCGACCGATAAGTCTTTTGAAGGTGCGGTCGCAGCTCAAGAGCGTAAGCAAATTAAAGGATTAGAAAAATTGGAAAAGCGTTTATTGAAAGCTCAAAAACGCAAGCTTAAGGATCATCTTGAACGTGTTGCCGAAATTCAAGATGAACTATTTCCTAGTCATAGTCTGCAAGAGCGCAACATGAATTTTTCAGAATTTTATTTAGAGTACGGAGATGCAATAATCCAAACTTTAATCCAAGAATTAGAACCACTTAAAGGCTCGTTTTCAGTGTTAACAATTTAGTGTAAAATTTGTGCTGTTGTTGTTTTAGTTTTAGCAGCAATTATTACTTTTGCACATGCAACACAATAAAGTCCTTATTTTAGATTTCGGTTCGCAATATACTCAGCTTATTGCACGTCGCGTTAGAGAGTTAAATATCTACTGCGAAATTCATCCATTCAACAAAATTCCTTCTGATTCTGATAGTTTTAAAGCTGTTATTTTATCAGGTAGTCCAAACTCGGTAAGGGGTGAAGATGTTCTTCATCCAGATCTCTCAGGTATTCGTGGAAAAAAGCCAATGCTAGCCGTATGCTATGGAGCTCAGTATTTAGCACATTTTTCAGGAGGAGAAGTGGCAGAATCAAATACCAGAGAATATGGAAGAGCCAATTTAGGTTTTATAAAACCAGATGAAGACTTTTTTGAAAATATCCATGAAGGAAGTCAGGTTTGGATGAGCCATAGTGATACCATCAAGAAACTACCAGCTGGAGGTGTGCTTTTAGCAAGTACTAGTGATGTGGAAAATGCGGCCTTTAAGATTGAAAGTGAAATGACCTACGCCATTCAATTTCATCCAGAAGTATATCATTCTACAGACGGTCACCAACTATTACATAATTTCTTAATCAAAATCGCAAAAGTAGAACAAGACTGGACACCACAATCTTTCGTGGAAGAAACTGTAGATGGTCTAAAAGCTAAATTAGGTAATGATAAGGTGGTCTTAGGGTTGTCTGGAGGTGTAGATTCTTCAGTAGCGGCTATGCTGCTGCATAAAGCAATAGGAGAAAACCTCTATTGTATTTTTGTAAATAACGGATTACTTCGGAAAAATGAGTTTGAAGATGTCTTACACCAATATGAGGGTATGGGACTTAATGTGAAAGGGGTAGATGCTTCGGCACGCTTTTTGGATGCTTTAGAAGGTGAAAGCGATCCAGAGAAAAAAAGAAAAGCAATCGGTCGTGTGTTCATTGAGGTTTTTGATGATGAAGCGCATCGTATACAAGATGTAAAATGGTTAGCTCAAGGAACTATTTATCCAGATGTAATTGAAAGTGTTTCTGCAACTGGCGGACCAAGTGCGACTATTAAAAGTCATCATAATGTAGGAGGTCTACCAGACTTTATGAAACTTAAAGTGGTAGAACCTTTGAAAGCATTATTTAAAGATGAAGTAAGACGTGTTGGTGCTTCTATGAATATGGATTCGCAGCTGCTAGGGCGACATCCTTTTCCAGGACCTGGTTTAGCAATTCGAATTCTTGGAGATCTAACAAGAGAAAAAGTACGTATATTACAAGAGGTGGATGCTATTTTTATTAATAACCTACGCTCATGGAATTTATACGATAAAGTCTGGCAAGCTGGAGCAATGTTGCTCCCAGTAAATAGTGTTGGTGTCATGGGAGACGAGAGAACCTATGAAAAATGCGTCGCCCTTCGAGCTGTAGAAAGTACAGATGGAATGACTGCAGATTGGGTAAATCTTCCTTATGAGTTTTTGCAAAAAACCTCTAATGAGATAATAAATAAAGTGAAAGGCGTTAATAGAGTAGTGTATGACATTAGCTCAAAACCACCTGCAACTATTGAATGGGAATAAATTGATGTGACTTATGTGCTGAATTTGTTTCTTATAATAAAAGGTCTGTAGACCGATTGCACATAAAACTATTTTGAATGAAAAAAATCATAATTATACTTGTCTTCCTTTGCAGTAGCTATGCAATAGCTCAGAATTATAAGACACACACGGTTCAAAAGGGTGAGACTATCGAAAGTATTGCTAAAATGTATTTAGTAACACCTTTTGATATCTATGCCTTAAATCCAGATGCTAAAAAATCCATTGGAGTAAATACGGTTTTAATTATTCCAACATCACGGGTAAAGAATGAGCCGATTCCTAAGGACGTTAAAGAGGTTGTCAGTTTTAAAACGCACAAAGTAAGACGTAAAGAAACGTTGTTCAGTATATCTCAAAAATATGGTATTGAAATAGAAGATATTAAAAAGCATAATGAGCGATTATATGCTGAAAATCTAAAGAAAGGTGACAGGATTAAAATCCCGAAGTATAAAACCATCGTGAATAAGGTGTCACTGAATAATACCGTGAAGAAGTATAAGGTGTTACCAAAAGAAGGAAAGTGGCGTGTGGCTTATAAATTTGGAATTACAGTACCAGAATTAGAAGCTTTAAATCCTAATCTAGATGAAGTTTTACAACCTGGACAGGAAGTAAATGTGCCTAACATAAGTAATAATGAAGAGAAAACGGTAGAAGAGGAATTCAACTATTATACAGTCTTAAAAAGTGAAGGCTATATGGCTCTTAACCGAAAATTGGGCGTAACTCAAGAGGAATTGGAAGCCTTAAATCCAGATTTGAAAGAAGACGGATTAAAACTCGGCATGGTCTTGCGCTTACCTCAGAACGTTAAAACGGATTACGTGATTAAGGATATTGATAATACAAACCTCTCGACTAATTTGACAAATCTAAGCGAGAAGAAAATTGCATTAATGCTCCCATATAGAACGCATCAAGTCGATGTCGATTCCGTTCAAGAAGCAAAGAAAAAAATAAGAACAGACCGCCTCTTGTCAGTGTCATTAGACTTTCATGCAGGTGCTTTAATAGCCATTGATTCTGCAAAACAACTTGGTATCTCTACTTATTTGAAAGTGTTCGATACAAGAAATCAATTAACAGAACTCTCTAATATTTTGGATGCAAATGATTTTTCAGATTATGATGCCGTTATTGGACCATTAATGCCGAAAAATTTAGAGCGTGTGGCTGCAGAATTGAAAAAAGATAATATACCTGTAGTGTCACCGTATTCTATGCCAGTTAATCTTTACAGCAATGTATTTCAAACTATTCCTTCGGCAGAATTACTTGAAGAAACAATGATAGAGTTTGTGCAATCAGATTCACTACCCAAACATGTATTGATAATTGCAGATTCCAAACATAAAGCGATTAGTGATAAGTTGAAGGGTTTATTCCCTGAAAGCAAACAAATACTCTCAAGAAAGAATAAGAAAGGGGAGGAAGCTTATTTTATTTATCAAACTGACTTAGAAAATGTGTTTCAAAATGGGCGTAATATCGTTTTTCTAGAAACTGACAATGAAGGTTTTGCGTCAAACGTGATTAGTATGATTAACGGTTTAAATAGTGATGAACAGGAAATCGTTTTAATGACCACAAATAAAAATAGAGCATTTGAAGGTCGAGAAATCTCAAATTATCATTTGTCAAATTTGAAGTTTCATTACCCATCAGTTCATAAAACTGCCGTTGCGGATACCGATAACGGATTTATCCGTGCGTACAGAAGAGCTTATAATGTGAGTCCTAACCGATATGCAGTGCGTGGGTTTGACTTAACAATGGATCTTTTATTGCGTTTAGCGAGTGAAGATAATTTGTATAAGGCTTCTTCTGATATAGTAGAAACTGAATACGTTGAAAACAAGTTTCGTTATGCTAAAAAGCTATTCGGAGGTTATTATAACGAAGCTGTCTATATCGTGAAATATGATAATTTAACCATAGTAGAAGCAAAACAATGACCTCAAAAGTAACTTACTTAGGTGATTTAAGAACAGAAAGTATTCATATAAAATCGCACAATTCCTTCATTACAGACGCACCTATAGACAATAATGGAAAGGGCGAAGCGTTCTCTCCTACAGATACTGTTGCTACGGGATTAGCGAGTTGTATGATTACCGTAATGGGAATTAAAGCCAGAGATTTAGGCGTAGATATGACAGGAACAATTGCTCAAATCACCAAAACGATGGCGAGCAACCCAAGACGTATCTCTAAAATCGAAGTGGTTATGGAGTTTCCTTTTGAAGCGGATAAAAAGACTCGAAAAATTTTAGAACATACAGCAAACACCTGTCCTGTGCATTACAGTTTACATCCTGATATTGAAAAAAATATCACGTTTAACTGGAAATAATGGGGTTGAGACTTTTAGTCCTTTTCTTTTTACTTTTGAACACCGCATCTCGTGATGAGGTAACTATTACTTGGAATGAATCAAAGAAATTATCATGGTCAGACTTTAAAGGTAACATAGATCCAAACTCTGATGCTGTGGCTGTAACAGCTTCAGGGATTACTTTTTCCTTTTCTGTCCAACAAGCCAATGGTAGAAATGTGAGTTTTAAAGCGAATGCTGAAGCACACTTTTATCCAGAACAATCATGGTATCTCAGTGATAGTGGTAATGATCATATATTGGCACATGAGCAATTGCATTTTGATATTACCGAACTTCATGTGCGTCAATTGCGCTATGGTATTGCACAACTAAAAGTGTCTCAAAATATTAATGAGGACTTAGGTGAATTGCATCAAAAAACTAATGCTGACTTAGCAAAAATGCAGCATGCTTACGACACACAAACACAAAATTCAATTCATATGGAGCGTCAAGCAATATGGTCTCAATTTGTGAAAGATGAACTGAACAAATTTAGAGCTTACAAATCCAAATAACATGTTGCAACCCGATAAAGACTTTCTTATTAAACTGGCGCATACCAAAATGCCTTTTGGTAAATATGAAGGGCGTTACCTCATAGATTTACCAGAATATTATGTGGTATGGTATCACAATAAAGGCTTTCCTAAAGGAAAATTAGGCGATATGCTTACTCAGGTCTACGAGTTAAAACTGAATGGTTTGGAAGAGTTGATAAGGAATATAAAAAAGAGGTATCCTAAATAGGTCGATTCGTAGTGCATTGTTGGGGCTTATGGTGTTTTAAAACTGCAATTATTACTGTTAATAATTAAACCCTAAAGTAATGCCATAATAACTATTTAAATTTTGTAAATTTGCCTGCGTTTAACGGCGCAACATGACAACAACTAATACCAAATACATCTTTGTAACTGGAGGTGTAACTTCTTCCCTCGGAAAAGGGATTATTGCAGCTTCTTTAGCAAAATTGCTTCAGGCACAAGGCTACAGAACTACAATTCAAAAATTAGATCCTTATATTAACGTAGATCCCGGGACTTTAAATCCGTACGAACATGGAGAGTGTTATGTGACTGATGATGGGGCAGAAACCGATTTAGATCTTGGGCATTACGAACGCTTTTTAAACGTCCCAACAAGTCAATCTAATAACGTGACTACTGGCCGAATCTATCAAAGCGTGATCGAAAAAGAACGTCGTGGTGAGTTTTTAGGAAAAACAGTACAGGTTATTCCTCATATCACAGACGAGATCAAACACCGAGTACAAATACTAGGGAAATCAGGAGATTATGATATCGTTATTACCGAAATTGGTGGGACCGTTGGTGATATTGAGTCTTTGCCATACGTAGAAGCCGTTAGACAATTAAAATGGGAATTAGGCGAAAGCAATACAATTGTTATTCACTTGACGTTAGTGCCCTATTTGTCAGCTGCGGGTGAGTTAAAAACAAAACCAACTCAACACAGTGTTAAAACGCTTATGGAAAGTGGTGTAATGGCAGATATTTTAGTCTGTCGTACAGAACATGAATTACCAGATGAATTACGCCAGAAGTTAGCTAAGTTTTGTAATGTGCGTCCAGAAGCGGTTATACAATCTATTGATGCCTCGACCATATATGATGTTCCCAATATGATGTTGGATGAAGGTCTTGACAAAGTCGTACTTAAAAAGTTAGCTTTAGAAAGCTCGAAACCAGATTTGACGAGATGGAATCAATTTTTAAGTCGTCATAAAAATCCATCAGGAGAAGTGACGATTGGTCTTATTGGTAAATACGTTGAACTACAAGATTCATATAAATCTATTTTAGAGGCTTTTATTCATGCAGGTGCAGAGAATGAAGTCAAAGTTAAAGTAGAATCCATACACTCTGAATATTTGACATCAGATAATGCCGCAAAAAAATTACAACATTTACATGGTGTACTCGTAGCACCTGGATTTGGAGAACGCGGTATTGAAGGTAAAATAGAAGCTGTAAAATATGTGCGTGAACACAATATTCCGTTTTTAGGAATTTGTCTTGGTATGCAGATGGCAGTTATTGAATATTCCAGAAATGTCCTAGGTTTAGAACTTGCAAATTCTACTGAAATGGATGAACATACACCACATCCTGTTATCGACCTCATGGAATCACAAAAAACAATAACTCATAAAGGTGGAACTATGCGACTTGGAGCATGGGACTGTAAAATAATTGACGACAGTATTGCTAAAAGTGTCTATAAGAAGGAAGCTATTGAGGAACGTCATAGACATCGTTATGAATTCAATAACGTTTATTTACAACAAATTGAAGATGCTGGTATGAAAGCTACAGGACTAAATCCTGAAACTGGCTTGGTGGAGATTATTGAAATTCCTGAGCACAACTGGTTTGTAGGGGTGCAATATCATCCAGAATACAAGAGCACTGTGGCGAATCCACATCCGCTTTTCGTTTCGTTTGTGAAAGCCGCTTTAAATTTTAAAACAGATAATAATAGTGTCAGTATGGCACAAAACTAATACTGGATAGCTTTTTGATAAACTCAGGCTATGCACTCCTTAATCTAACGGAGCAACTAAATAGGACACATGGAAGAAAAGAAATTAGATATTAATTCGATTATTGGATTCATTTTGATCTTCGGAATTTTGCTATTTATGATGTGGCAAAATCAACCGACACCAGAAGAAATAGCTGAAAAAGAAAAGCAGGAACAAATTGAAGCCGAGAAGAGCGTTAAACCACAAGAGGTTTCAGCAGATATAGTTACAAAAGAGGCAATAGTTGAAGATTATTCGCTTGGAAACTCTAATGATTCCTTAAAAGTTGAAGCTTTAAAGAATAAATTAGGGGCATTTGCTTATGCATCTGCTTTACCTTCAGCCACGGATGCGCAAACATCTGTTCAGACTGATGTTTTGGATTTGAAATTCAGTAATAAAGGAGGGTTTCTTTCTGAAGTGATTTTAAAATCGTTTGTAGATTATGACTCCATACCTATTGCATTAATTCAAGACGGAAATGAGCAATTCAATATCACATTTCCAACAGCAGATAATAGAATATTAAATACCAAGGATCTTTATTTCCAGCCTTCAGTAACTCAAAATGGTGAGAATACGATAGTTTCAATGAAACTGAAAGTCTCAGAATCTCAATTTCTAGAGTACCGGTATGAATTAAAACCTGAGGAATATATGGTTGATTTTTCTATTCGCTCTCAAGGATTGAATAGCGTCATCAATAGTTCTCAAGAGATTAACTTAGACTGGCGACTAAAAACTTTTCGTCATGATCAAAGTGTTACTTATGAGAATCGCTATACGCGACTAACTTACATGCATGATGGCGATAAAATAGATAAATTGGCTCAGGCGAGTGATGATGAAGAACTTATTAATGATGCACGCTGGTTATCTTATAGACAGCATTTTTTTAGTTCTATTCTCGTTGCAGATAAACCGTTTAAGACAGCTGCAATTACGTCTACCGATTTAGTAAAAGATGAGGAAGTTGATACCGTATTCACAAAAGAATTTGCGTCAAAATTACCCTTGATTTTTACCAATGGAGAAGCAGATAATAATTTTAAATTTTATTTTGGACCAACCGATAGTAAGATTTTAAAACAATATGATTACGACTTAGAAGAAAGTATACCATTTGGTTGGGGGATTTTTGGATGGATTAATAAACATTTATTTATACCATTGTTTAGTTTCTTGAGTGGATTCTTACCATATGGTATCGCTATTATTGTAATGACTGTGTTAATTAAATTACTGATGTCATTTGTACAATACAAGCAGTTTTTGTCTCAAGCGAAGATGAGAGTTTTGAAACCAGAATTGGATGCAATCAGAGAGAAGCACAAAGACAATAAGATGAAAGCTCAGCAAGAGACAATGGCCTTGCAAAATAAAGCCGGTGCAAGTCCGTTAGCTGGATGTTTGCCTGGTTTGATTCAATTACCAGTATTCTATGCCTTATTCATGTTTTTTCCAACAGCATTTGATTTACGTCAAAAGAGCTTCCTTTGGGCTGATGATTTATCATCTTATGATGTTATTGCTGAATTGCCATATAATATTCCATTTTATGGAGATCATGTCAGTTTATTCCCGATTTTGGCGGCTATTGCGATTTTCTTCTATATGAAAATGACAACAGGTCAACAAATGGCATCACAACCTACGCAAGAGGGTATGCCAGATATGGGTAAAATGATGAAATATATGATCTATTTTTCTCCATTATTAATGTTGGTGTTCTTTAATCAATATGCTTCTGGATTGAGTTTATATTACTTTATCTCAAACTTGATTAGTATCGGTATCATGTTAGTCATAAAGAATTACATTTTAGATGAAGATAAGATTCATGCGCAGATGCAAGTAAATAAAGCTAAGCCTAAGAAACAGAATAAGTTTCAGAAGAAAATGGCCAGTATGATGGAGCAAGCGGAACAGCAAAAACAAGCACAACAAAAGCGTAAGAAATAGACATAGTAATTTAATTATTGATTTTACATATAAAAAGCCTTTAACATCACGTTAAAGGCTTTTTCTATACCTAGGTATAAACTAATTTACAATTCAGTATCAGTTATTTATATCCTAAATGTCTTTCCATATGGCTCGTTATCAATCAGGATAGTAATACCATTTTAAACTACGATGAATAATGAGGGATCATGTGACCACAAGAGTAAAAGGTAAGCGTTTATATGAGTTCACAATTTTGGTCATATCTTATTAAATAATGTCCTACAAGATGATGTATTTACATCGACTTAGATGTTAGCATTAATTTACGGTCTAGTACTCATGCAAAAAATAAGAAGAGCCCTTAGAATTTCTAAGGGCTCTTCAAATAAACATCCATTTTGTTTAATTCTGCTATTAATCAATTCAAATGAATATTTTATGGTATCATAAGTTCCGTATTAACAAATACGTCACATTAAGCTTTAATTATAGGTCTCTTATTACTCTATTTATAGCGTGTACTACACCATTGATAGCTTGTACATTTGTAATAATAATAGTATTTGAACCTCCATCAGGATCAATTATTGCTGGAGTTCCAGCATCAATAGTAATACTTGGTCCACCAAATGTTGGAACTGAAGCACCATCTAAAGCATCTAAATCTTCGGCTCTTACATTTAAATCAGTCAATACGTGAAGATTTAAAGTTGCCTCTAAAGTGGCAGTAGGAATTTCAGTAGCATTTTCTAAACCTAAATCTACAAGTAAATCTCCGAATGCCGAATCAATTGGTGCGAAAACCGTGAATGGTGAAGCATCATTATCTGCATCATTACTACTTAATACACTTACGTAATCTGTAGGAGTTAAATCTGTTAATGCGGCAACTAAGGTTGAGAAATTTGTATTAGCAGTAGCGTGCGTCACAATAGTTGGTAAATCAATTACAGCATCTATAGCATGAATTACGCCGTCAGTTCCTACGATATCTGCTGTAGTAACTGAACTTACGCCATTTAAACGAACACCTTCAGCCGTATCTATATATAAGCTTAAGTTATCACCATCAGCATTAGCTGCTAATGTCGTTTGATAACTAGTAGTTAATCCTTCTGAAAATGCTGCAGCTCCTTCAATAACATGATTAGCTAAAATGTTTGGTAATGCATTATTGCTCGGATTTGTAAATGCATCAAAAGCAGCATTCGTTGGAGCAAATACTGTATGTGGTGCTGTTCCTGGTAATGGAACTAAGTTTTCACCAATCAAAAGGGTTTCCAGAGTTGAAAAGCTATCATTGTTTACAACATGGTCAACTATAGTAGGAACTAAGATAACAGCATCGATAACATGAACTGTTCCATTTGATGCAGAAATATCTGCTAACGCAGCAGAAGCTACATTTGCGACATTGTTAAATCTTGGTAAAGCGCCATTAGTATCAAAAAGAAGACTTACATTTTCTCCACCTGCACCTGCAGCATTCGTTCTTGTATAACCTCTTCCATCAGCACCTGACAGAGCTACTAAATCAGCAGCACTTACATCTGCGGAAATTACATGATTTCTTAATACTTGCTCTAAAACAGCTGTATCAATATCAGCAAGCGTATCCCAAGCTGGGTTACTGTCTAAAAGCGCTTGAAATGCATCATTCGTCGGAGCTAATACTGTAAACGGACCATTCCCGCTAAGTAAAGTGCCTAAATCACCATCTGCTGCTCCAATTGCAGCTACTAAAGAAGATAAAGCGTCTGTAGCTTGAGCAGTTTCAACTATGTTTAATTGCTGTGGCACTACAACGTTGTTGTCGTCATCATCGCTACACGCTTGAAAAGCGAAGACGACTAAAAATAACGGTAATAATTTTAATGTTTTTGAAATAATTTTCATTTTTTTGAGTTTTTGTTGTTCAACATTATTAATAAAAAATCAGTCTGTTAAACAAATTTATAAAATGATTAAACAAAATAACATGAAGCCTCATTTTTTTATATATATTTTAACAGTTCTATCTTTAAGTTTAAACGCTCAAGAAGTTGTAAATCAGTTTGATAGTGGCGGTAAACGTGATGGTACATGGCGGAAGTATTTTGATAAAACCAAACAGTTACGATATGAAGGTCAATTTGATCATGGAAAAGAAATAGGCATATTTAAGTTTTATACCTTAAACCAAGGAAAGAGTGTTTTAAGTGCTACTAAGCGCTTTAATGCGAATAATAATATAGCTCTTGTTAAGTTCTTATCCTCAACGGGAAAACTAATTAGTGAAGGGCAAATGGATGGAAAGCTCCATGTGGGAAAATGGATATTCTATCATAATAAGTTTGATGCTGTACTGTCAACCGAATTTTATAATGATCAGGGAAACCTAGATGGAGAAAAATTAGTATTTTATCCCGACGGAACTGTTGCTGAACGCTCCAATTATATTAACGGCAAACTGGACGGAAGATCGATATGGTATGCAGCAAACGGAAAAGTGCTTAAAGAGTTTCAATATAAAAATGACGAGCTTCATGGGGTTTCTACCTACTATGATACCGACGGAAACATTGAAGCACAAGGGACATATCGACAGGATTTAAAACATGGCATTTGGAATTATTACGAAAATGGTAAGCTGGTGAAATCGAAAGATCACACCAAACGAAGTAAAAATCCCAAAAAGCAATAGATTTCTCTTATGGAATGCATTAGTAATTATAATAGCAACAGCACTTCTGTTGCTATTTTTATTTCTTAATTTTGCAACATGAAAAGAGTAATTGTCGGACTTTCGGGAGGTGTGGATTCAAGCGTTGCAGCTTATCTTTTAAAACAGCAAGGTTATGAGGTCATTGGCTTGTTTATGAAAAACTGGCATGACGATTCCGTGACTATTTCTGATGAATGTCCGTGGTTAGATGATAGCAATGACGCCATGCTTGTGGCCGACAAATTAGGAATACCTTTTCAAACCGTTGATCTAAGTGAACAATATAAAGAACGTATTGTAGATTATATGTTTGATGAGTATCAGAAAGGTAGGACGCCTAATCCTGATGTGCTTTGCAATAGAGAAATCAAGTTTGATGTCTTTATGAAAATAGCCTTAGATCTTGGAGCCGATTATGTTGCTACCGGACATTACTGTAGAAAAGGAACCATTGAAAAAGAGGGTCAAACCATTTACCAATTAGTCTCAGGTGTTGATACAAATAAAGATCAATCTTATTTTTTATGTCAGTTATCTCAGCAGCAATTGTCGAAAGCTTTATTTCCTATTGGAGAATTAACTAAACCTGAAGTAAGAGCGATTGCAAAAGAACAAGGCTTAATAACGGCTGATAAAAAGGATTCACAAGGTCTGTGTTTTATTGGTAAAGTCAGATTGCCGGAGTTCTTACAGCAAAAGTTGAAACCTAAACAAGGTGTTATTGTTGAGATTCCTAAGGATAGTGCACTGTATAATCGTGTAATACCGTCTTTCGATTCTAAAGAAGAGGAACTTCAATATTTAACACATAAGAGTGATTATAAGGTTGACGAAGGTATTGTAGTTGGAACACATCAAGGGGCTCATTATTTTACCAAAGGGCAGCGTAAAGGATTGGCAGTAGGAGGAACAATAGAGCCTTTATTTGTTATTGATACCGATGTTGATGAGAATGTGATTTATACGGGTCAAGGAAAACATCATCCGGGATTATTAAAAAAAGCCCTCTTCGTGTCGGATAATGAAGTGCATTGGATACGGGAAGATTTAAAGTTACAGTCTCATCAAAACATGAAAGTAAAAGCCCGAATTAGATATCGTCAAGTACTTGAATCAGCAACATTGTACAAGGTGGAACACGGTCTATATGTAGAATTCGATAAGTTGCAATCGGCCATTACTGAAGGTCAGTTTGTAGCTTGGTATTTAGATGACGAATTAGTAGGTTCGGGTGTAATTTCTTAAATTGCAAAAAAGAAATCTTAAGAATAACGTCTAAAATCATGTTAGTTTTTAGATTGTAAAACATATAGCTATGAAAAAAATCCTTCTACTTTGTATAGGACTTCTTCCATTTGGTGCACTGGCTCAGCAAGATGCTTGGGTGTATTTCAACGCAAAAGAAAATGTTCAAGCTTCCATAGATAACCCTAGTTTAATCTTGACTCAGCAGGCCATAGATAGAAAAAATGCCTATGGTATTGTCATTGATGCACGTGATGTTCCAGTAAATGAAGCATACATTACACTCTTAAAGGCACCTGCCACTGGTATCACAGTATTAGCAAAGTCAAAATGGTTTAACGCTGTTTATGTGCAAGGGAGTACTGATGATATTAATGCCTTAGTCAATGATTTTGATTTTGTTGAGACTGTTGTTTTTGCTGATGACAACTTAAATCCACCAACTCGATTGGAAGCCATAGAAGACAAATTTGCTGTTGAAAATACAACTGTGGTTTTTAACTACGGAAATACGCTTAACCAGATAGAAATGATAAATGCAGATGCCTTACATCTGCAAGACTATACAGGAGAAGGTATTATT
The DNA here is from genome assembly GCF_900104785.1 of Formosa sp. Hel1_31_208. NCBI lineage: Bacteria > Pseudomonadati > Bacteroidota > Flavobacteriia > Flavobacteriales > Flavobacteriaceae > Formosa > Formosa sp. Hel1_31_208. The sequence continues at coordinate 3,025,963 of NZ_LT629733.1, read as the reverse complement.
ATCGCTGTTTTAGATTCTGGATTTACTAATGTAGACGATATGGGAGCTTTTCAACGTTTAAGAGATAACGGTGATTTATTGGGAGGCTATGATTTTGTAGATAGAGTTGAAGACGTCTATGCATTTGAAGGAAATGACCATGGTACTAGAGTTTTGAGTAATATGGCAGGGTTTGTACCAGACCAGTTTGTTGGAACAGCTCCAGATGCTTCTTATTATTTATTTAGAACTGAAGATGTAGCTACAGAAACACCGGTTGAAGAAGCCTACTGGGTAGAAGCTGCTGAGCGTTCAGATAGTTTAGGGGTCCACATTATTAATAGTTCCTTGGGTTATAAAACTTATCAGAACCCTAATTATAGCTACATGGATACTGACCTAGATGGGCAGACAGCCTTTATTACGCGCGGAGCAAATATTGCAAATGAAAAAGGAATTATTGTAGTTACCTCTGCTGGTAATTCAGGAGTTAATGGTGTAGGCGCACCTGCTGATGCACCTGGCGCTATGAGTATTGGTGCCGTAGATGCTGATGGAATTTATGTGAGTTTTAGTTCACAAGGAAGTGCGATTCAACCAACTCAAAAGCCTGATGTAGTGGCTAGAGGTGGCGCAACATTTGTAATAAACAGCTCCAATGATATTGTGAATAATAATGGAACCTCATTTAGTTCTCCAATTATGGCTGGTGGTATTGCATCACTATGGCAAGCTCTGCCTAATTCAAATCATGAAGAAATAAAACAATTCGTTAGAATGTCTGCATCGCAATTTACTGCACCAGACTTCTTTTTAGGATATGGAATACCAGATCTTCAAGTGGCTTTAGATATTGCGCTGTCACTTCAAGAAGAAGAGTTTTTTGAATTCAAGGTGTTTCCAAACCCAGCAAATGACATTCTAAATATTCAAGTCCCGTCTGCAAACCAGCAGACAACATTGAAAATATATGATATTCTTGGAAAAACTGTTCTGGAACAAACAATAATAGAATCCTCTCAACAATTAGATATCTCATTTGTGGCTCCAGGACTTTATGTAATGTCTTTTGAATCTGGAACTGCTTCAAAAACATTTAAACTTATAAAATCTTAAATGGCAAATAGAATTACCGAACTCTTCAATATAAAATATCCAATCATACAAGCAGGAATGATTTGGAATAGTGGTTGGAGATTAGCTTCTGCTGCCAGTAATGCAGGTGCTCTTGGTTTAATTGGCGCTGGATCTATGTATCCAGAGGTGTTACGTGAACACATTCAAAAATGTAAAAAGGCAACCGATAAGCCTTTTGGCGTGAATGTCCCAATGTTATATCCCAACATTGAAGAGATTATGAATATCATCGTTGACGAAGGTGTCAAAATTGTATTCACGTCTGCTGGTAATCCTAAAACTTGGACCGCCTGGCTCAAAGAACGAGATATTACAGTAGTGCATGTAGTGAGCAGTGTAAAGTTTGCCTTAAAAGCACAAGATGCAGGTGTTGATGCCGTTGTAGCAGAAGGTTTTGAAGCTGGAGGTCATAATGGAAGAGAAGAAACAACAACGCTCACCTTAATTCCTATGGTGAGAGAACAGCTAAACGTGCCATTAATTGCGGCTGGAGGTATAGCCACTGGTCAAATCATGTTAGCTGTTATGATTTTAGGAGCAGATGCTGTGCAAGTCGGAAGTCGCTTTGTTGCCAGTGAAGAATCTTCGGCTCATATCGATTTTAAACAAGTCGTAGTGGATGCCAAGGAAGGAGATACCCAGCTTACATTAAAGGAATTAGCACCTGTGCGATTGATTAAAAACAAGTTTTTTAATGAGCTCCAAGAACTGTATAAAACAGGACCATCAGTAGAAGATTTAAAAATACTTTTAGGTCGCGCTCGAGCAAAACGAGGTATGTTTGAAGGAGACTTGGACGATGGAGAACTAGAAATTGGTCAAATCGCTGGATTGATTCATGATATTAAACCAGCTGCCCAAATCATTGATGATATGATTTCAGAGTTTAATCATGCTAAATTGTACGTTCAAAATATTACATTTTAAAAATATTATATTTGAACTGCTATTAATCATACACGCTTCATAAACACATGAGCGAAAAACTCAATGTTTTAGTGCCAGATGGGAACAGTACTTGGGCTCTATCTGTAATTCACTGTTTGTCTCAGATTGAGACCTATAAGATATTTGTATTGTCACGCAAGAAACGGACGGCAACTAAATACTCTAAATTTACTACATATTATAAATACTATCCTCGGCAAATAACTGAACCTTGGGTGGACATTATTAATAAGGAAATAGAATTGAATTCAATTTCAATAGTCCTTCCTATTGCTGAAGCTGAAATTTCGTTTTTCATCAAGCATCAAAATGATATTTCACAGCAAGCAAAAGTAATTCCTCTACCAGGATTAACCCAATTTGACATTAGTGTCAATAAGAAAAGTCTCCATGAGTTTTGCGAACTTAACCAAATTCCGCATCCAAAGAGCTATTATTTAACTCCTGATGGTACGAAGGTCAATTTAAACGAGATGAATTTTCCAATTCTAATAAAGCCGCTAGATTTAAAAGGTGGTGATGGCATAGAGAGGGTAGATTCTGCACCTCAGTTACGCAAAAAATTGCGAGGACATAAGGATTCGTATTTCATTCAAGAATATATTAAAGGTTATGATATAGATTGTAGCGTAATTTGCCTAAATGGTGACATCGTAACTCATACCATACAAAAAGGAAATTTAAAGGGTAACAATGCTTATGCACCGCAACTAAGCTTTGAATTTCTAAACAATGATGAGGTGTTAGAGATTGCACGAGATGTAATGGCTAAACTCAATTGGTCGGGTGTTGCGCATTTGGATTTAAGATATGATGAACAGGCGTCAAGCTATAAATTGATTGAAATAAATCCACGGTTTTGGGGTAGTATAGAAGGTTCATTAAATGCAGGTGTGAATTTTCCTGATTTAGCCATTCAATTAGCACTGCAGCAAACTATAGGCTGTAAGGCATTTGACCACGTTCAATACATGCGATTAAAAGGTGTCATCAAAACTATTCTGCGACGTCCCCACTTTTTGTTTAAATACAAATTTCTAATGAACCATACAGAATTGAAATCATTCTTAAAAGACCCATTACCAACATTTTATAAATTTAGAGAATGGCTCGGACGGAAATTTTAGTCATGTCAATAAATAACAAAAAGAGACCAAAGCCTCTTTTTGCTTGAAACGTTTTTTAACACCAAAATTTTTAAATCCCTCTAAAATAATAGCTAAAAAAGTTTCTTTTCCAAATACCTAACCTACTAAAATAAGGTATCTAATCTGAATCAAAAATAAGCGTTTAGTCGCTCTCTCTCATACCTTTTTAGTTCAATTTATTAACAATTTTAGTTTATATCTTTATCATAATCAATGATTTGATTCTTATGTTAGCAGGAATTGTCAAGCCCTATAATGCTAGCTAATTCAAATGGCTTAACTTTGCCAACTTTAAAAGAAACCAGTTGATTTTATCTCAATACACTAAAGAATTTAACTATAACCTTCGGCTTGCAGCTCCTGTAATTTTAGGAATGTTAGGTCATACTTTTGTGAGCTTTGTTGATAATATAATGGTGGGGCAGTTGGGTACGGCAGAACTGGCAGCAGTATCTTTAGGTAATAGCTTCATGTTTATTGCGATGTCTATTGGTATTGGATTCTCTACAGCAATAACACCATTAGTAGCCGAAGCCGATGCGGCAAATAATTTCAATGAGGGTAAATCATCTTTTAAGCATGGTTTATTCTTGTGTACGGTGTTGGGGGTGATGTTATTCTTGTCGGTTTTTGTAGCGAAACCTTTGTTGTATTTTATGAAGCAACCAGTAGAAGTTGTTGAACTGGCTTTACCTTACTTAAATCTTGTAGCGTTTTCACTAATTCCTTTAATCGTTTTTCAGGCGTTCAAACAGTTTAGTGACGGCTTATCAATGACCAGATATCCAATGTATGCTACGATTCTTGCAAATGTTGTCAATGTGATATTAAATTATGCACTTATTTTTGGAAAATTTGGATGCCCTCAGTTAGGTATTGTGGGTGCTGCTTATGGTACCGTCATAGCAAGATTGATTATGGTTGCTCATTTATGGTGGCTACTCACCAAAAAAGAAAAGTCTAAAAACTACGTCACGCATATTAAGATTTTTGTTTTGGATAAATTGATGATAAGAAAGCTTATTAATCTAGGGGCACCAAGCGCCATGCAAATGTTTTTTGAGGTAGCGATTTTTACTGCTGCCATATGGTTAAGCGGATTATTAGGAAAAAATCCACAAGCTGCGAATCAAATAGCACTTAATTTATCCTCCATGACCTTCATGGTTGCCATGGGACTGAGTGTGGCGTCTATGATTCGCGTTGGAAATCAAAAAGGCTTGCATCAATATTTCGAATTGCGACGCATTGCGTTTTCTATATTTCTGTTAGCGACTTTATTGGGCATATGCTTCGGAGCCATTTTCTTTTTCTTTCATGATGATTTACCAAAAATATATGTCGATTTTGACGATAGCACTAATCTAAGTGATAATATGGAAGTGGTAGCAATTGCCGCTCAATTAATGCTCGCGGCAGCTATCTTTCAAATAAGTGATAGCATACAAGTTGTAGTGCTGGGCGCGCTTAGAGGGTTACAAGATGTTAAAATCCCTACAATTATTACTTTTATTTCTTATTGGGTAGTAGGATTTCCGATATGCTTTTTCCTCGGAAAAGAGGAAGCCTATGGAAGTTTCGGAATATGGCTAGGATTACTGGCCGGATTAACGACAGCAGCAATATTATTGTTCATTAGATTTAATTATCTCACGAAAAAGTTAATTTTGTCAAATACTAATGCGTAAAGACTAATATGGAACTACCAAAATTTATACTCGGCGACAATACAGATTATCCAAATGCTATTTATGTGATTCATACAGAATTCCCTAGATTTATTATTAATCTTGAAGATGATGATGTAGAATGGCTTGAGGAGTTTGATGAACACGATCAAAAAGAATTGGAAACTGAAACTGAAAATTTGATTCAGGATGCAACCAATTTTTACGATAGAGAAGTTTCCAGATACGACGATTAATGTTAGACCAACTCATACAAATCGATACCGATCTTTTTTTATACCTAAACAATCTGGGTTCAGAGACGTGGGATGGCTTTTGGATGTTCTATACAACCAAATTTAATTGGATCCCATTTTATGCGGTGTTGGCTTATCTCATGTATAAGCGCTTAAATACTAAAACTTTCATTTTTACCCTTTTGGTGGTTGCCTTGATGATTACATTCACAGATCAAATAACCAACGTTTTTAAAAAAGTATTAGTGATGCGTTTACGTCCGTGTCACAATGAAGATATAGATGGGATGTTTAGACTAGTTAAAGAGTACTGTGGTGGCAGATATGGTTATTTTTCTGGACACGCTTCAAATTCTATGTCGGTTGCAGTGTTTACAAGTTTGATGCTCAGATCTAAATATAAATTCTTGCCGTTTGTTATGATCATTTGGGCAATGGCAATGGGTTATAGTAGAATTTATATTGGCGTTCATTATCCTTTGGATGTCTTAAGCGGAATGGTCTTTGGAGCGCTATCTGGTTTGCTTTTTTATAAATTAAATAGCTACCTGCAAAATCGTTTTAGAGTTAGTTAGTCCGTCTTATTTTTTAAATCCTGTTGTTTTAAAAGGTAAATGTTTCTCAAATAGATTAGTGTTCCAAAAGTATGTCCGATAAGAAGTACCCAGTCTAATCTAAATAAGGCATAAATGAGAATTAGTAAAGCGCCAATGAGACTTATGAACCAAAATCCATAAGGCAATACGGATATTTTTTGCCGTTCTGAATACAGCCATTGATACACAAACCGAAATGTAAAGATGAGTTGTGATATAATTCCTAAAGTTAACAGCCAAAATGGAATATCATGAGTATTAAAAAATTGATCGAAATCAATGTTATAGGTGATGCTGTAATAACAACTCAATACCAACGGAAAAACTATTATAAACCAGCGAATGGGTTTTGAAAGTTGTTGCCATTTTCTTTGTAATTGCAAGTTTCTGATGTAAATATAATAGGTTAAAAATTGTCCGAACATGATGGCAAAGTCATTGCGTAAGTAGCCATATATAAATAATAAAATTGAAGCAATAAGACTCAGGGACCAAAACAAAGTTGGAGTAATAACACGTCGCTGTTTTTCGGAGATGATCCACTGAATTATCAGCCTTGAAGAGAATAAGAGCTGTGCCAAAAATCCAATACTATAAATGATCCAGCAATTCATATATCGGTCTTAGAAACGATATAATTAATATACTTCTTCTTCATCCAAGCGTAAACAAAACAATCTAGAAAAGGTCCAATAGAACGATTCCAAAACCCAAATTTACTTTTACCAGCCACTCTTGGAAAATGTTGAACAGGTACTTGTTTTATGGTGCCTTCCTGTAAAAGAATCATTGCAGGCAAAAACCGGTGTAAGCCTTTAAACATCGGAATGCGTTTGGCGTAAGTTGTTTTTAAAAGTTTTAACGGACAACCAGTATCATCCATCCCATCACGCGTAAATAAACGCCTGAAACTATTTGCTATTTTCGAGGAGATGAGTTTGCTTAATCCATCTTTTCTATTGATACGTACGCCTGTCACTAAATCGTAGTTGTCTATATGTTCTATGAGTAGGTTAAAATCGTTAGGGCTCGTTTGTAAATCAGCGTCCATATAACCCACTAAATCAGTATCAACATAATCAAATCCAGCTTTAATTGCTGCACTCAATCCGAAGTTTTCAGTGAACAGGAGATAATTAAAACTTGAATGGCGTTTGCAAATAGTGTCAATAAGTTTCTGACTGCTGTCCGTGGATCCATCATTTACGAAAAGGACTTTTATTGGTATTAATGCAATGTCGATATATTTCAATAACGCATCTTCCAAGCGCATAATATTATCTTCTTCATTGTAAATAGGAATAATGATGGAGAGTATGTGAGCCATTGATCAATAATGTAACACTATTTAAGATTCAATAAATATTCCGCAGCAACAAAAGGAGTCGTTTTTCCGTCTTCAATGAGTTGTAATTGAGATTTTAAGGCTTGCTTAATGTTAGGTTGATTAAAAAAATCAGATTTCAGTCTTTCTTCAATGGTTTGAAGTAGCCAGAATTTATTTTGATTGGTCCTATTGTTTTCAAAGTAGTTATTTGCTTTAGTATGTTCGATATAGTCTGAAATTAAAGCCCACAGATCTGAAATACCTTCACGTTTTAAAGCGCTGCAAAGCGTAACTTTGGGTTGCCATTCTGAATCTTTTTGTGGATATAAATGCAAGGCCCTATTAAATTCCACTTTAGCTAGTTTAGCGGCTTTGAGATTCTCGCCATCCGCTTTATTAATGGCTATTGCATCGGCCATTTCAATGATACCGCGTTTAATACCTTGTAATTCATCTCCAGCACCAGCAATTTTTAGTAGTAAAAAGAAATCTACCATACTGTGTACGGCGGTTTCACTTTGGCCAACACCAACGGTTTCAATAATAATAGTGTCATATCCAGCAGCTTCGCATAAAATAATAGTTTCACGAGTTTTACGGGCAACACCACCTAAAGAGGTGCCAGAAGCAGAGGGTCTAATAAACGCATTGTCGTTTTTTACCAAATCTTCCATTCGGGTTTTGTCTCCTAATATACTGCCTTTACTAAGACTGCTGCTCGGGTCTATAGCAAGTACTGCCACTTTTTTGCCAGCGTTGGTAAGATGTAATCCGAAGGCTTCAATAAAGGTGCTTTTTCCAACACCAGGAACGCCTGTAATTCCAATCCGAATAGATTGATTAGCATGCGGTAAGCATAATTTGATAATACCGTTAGCCTTTTCAAGATGTTTTGGATTCGCACTTTCAACTAATGTAATGGCGCGACTTAATGCGGTAATATTGCCGTTTAAAATTTCAGAAACTAAGGCTTCCGTTGTGGGCTGCTGACGGCGTTTTTTCTGAATAGAACTTATAGAATCTTTGTTGGTGATATCCGATTGCGAAACACCATCTTTTTCGTGTAGTGCAGAAGATTTAGATTGCTTTGACAAACCCCTTATTGTTTTAGTCCTTTACGACATCTAAAGGTACTGCTATTTTTGTTTTATCCCAAGCCATCGTGAGTTTTAGTCGGTCTGTTGAATTATCAAATGCAATGGTAAATTGTTCAACTACGTCATCTAAATGTTCTACTGGAACCTCAATTTCAAGTAAATCATAATTAGGATCCCACATGGGCTGCATTTCTTCATCAACTCCCCAAGCATACTGTTTGGTATTGAGTATCACCTTCCAAGTCGAGTCATTTGGAACGGTCCAAAGCGTATACTTTGCTTTGGGCACATAAATGCCTTTGATCATTAAATTTTTATTAGTTTCAAAGGTGGTAGCTTCATTTGCACCTGTACGCCAAACCTTATTATAAGGAACTAAAGCGCCAAAAACATCACGTCCTTTTTTTGACGGTCGGTTGTAGAATACTTCTAGTTTAAGATCGTTGACTTTAAATTCTACTGTATCTTTAGGACTGAGCCGTGAAGAAAAAATATTTTCAACAAAATATGAATAGATAAAAAGTCCTATAGCAAGGATAGATAGTGTAACAAGTAAGCGTTTAAAAAACGTATTCATAGCAATATAGAAGGATTGTAATTTTTCGATATCAAAGATAATTGAAATGCTAAACTAATAACGCTGAGAATCAAAATTTTATTTTTAAAATAAAAAAAGAACTCATTTTTGCAACAATCACTTTTTTGTTTCGTCTTTAGAGTGAACCAATACCAAATAGAAGTAATTTATTTATGAGGTATGTAACCAAACCAAAAGAGATTTGAAGACACTTCAAGTTGACATTATTGAGCAATGTAAGCAGAACGACAGGACTGCACAATTACGATTATACAATCAGTATTGTGATGGAATGTATGTTGTAGCAATGCGATTTGTAAAGGATTCTATGGAAGCTGAAGATATCGTACAAGAGGCCTTTATTAAAGCATTTACAAAACTCAATCAGTATAGCGCTGAGGTTACTTTTGGAGCTTGGTTAAAACGTATCGTTATTAATAGAGCGATTGACTATCTAAAATCTAAGAAACAGCATTTGCAAGACTTAGATGAGGTGCATCTGAAAGTAGTTGATACGAGTTATGAAAACGAATGGTTAGTAGAGGATACAATAACTGTAGACGAAGTCAAAGATGCGATTGAAAAACTTCCTGATAAATATCGCCATGTTGTGATGTTATATCTCATGGAAGGCTATGATCATCAGGAGATTTCTGAAATTTTAAATATTTCAGAAGTCGCATCAAGGACCCAACTCTCCAGAGGAAAAGCGAAATTAAAAGAACTGTTAATACCTATTAAAAATGGCACAAGATCTTAGAGACTTATTTAAAAATGAACCGAAGGATTCGCAATTAAAAATGGGCGAAGGTCATGAGGCACGTTTCATCACAAAATTAGATGAAGCTTTACCAAAAGACACATCAATCACAAAACGTTTCAGCATATTTTATATAGCGGCAAGCATCCTTGTGTTAATAGGATTGAGCTTTGGAGCATATCAGTTTTTTAATGAAGCAGAATCCATTCGAACCGAAATTGTAAATAACCAAGACCCTTCAAATGAACAAGAGTTAAGATCACTAGGCGATATTTCTCCTGATTTTAAAAAGCTTGAAGATTATTACTTGGCAAATATCAATTTGGAATTGTCTAAAGTGAAATTAACACCCGATAATAAAGAGTTATTTGACGGCTATGTAGTGAGACTTGCTGAGTTAAATGAGGAGTATAAGCGCCTATCAGTAGAGCTTACCGAAAATGGTCCAAACGAGTTGACGGTTAGTGCCTTAATTGATAATCTGAAATTACGTCTCAATTTATTGTATCGCTTAAAAGAACAACTAAAAGAGTTAAGCACTTCTGAAGAAGCGCAAACAACATAAACCAAATGGTCTGAAATCCTCACGACTCAAAATTAATCATGGGATATTTCAGCATAAAACATAAAAAAATGAAAACAAAATATATCACATTAGTACTCTTGTTTTTCTGTTTCACTATTAGTGTTTCAGCACAACAACAGTTGACCAAGATGTCAAAGTCGATCGACGTAAAAAAAGATGTTACCATTGATTTAAATACCAGTTATGTGCAAATAGAAATAGATACTTGGAACAAAAGCACCTTAGAAATTGAAGCCTATATTGATGGTGAAAAGTTATCTAAGGAAGAGCTCCAAGAGGCTTTAAATCGATGGAATATTGAAGTAGAAGGCTCAGGTGATTATGTAAAAATTTCTTCGGAAGGTGGTTTGCATAATTCTTGGGACAATATTGGGGACATACATATTGGCTTAGAATCCTTAGAGGCCTTGAAGGCTCTAGAAGTTCTTGGAGAACTCAATCTTGCCGAAATGCCTGAAATGCCAGAAATGCCAAATCTACCCGAGATGCCAGAAATGGCGCGTCTTGAAGTGCCCGAAATGCCAGTATTGCCACAGTTACCAGAGCTTCCAAAAGGAATTAGTAACGTGAGTTTTGATACAGAGGCTTATAAAAAAGATGGTGAAGCTTATTTGGAGCAATGGAGTAAGGATTATGAGAAGGAATATGGTAAAGCGTATAAAGAAAAAATGAAAGCCTGGGGAAGAGAAATGGCAAAAGTAGATTTTTCATCTTACGAAAAACGCATGGAAGCTTGGGGTGAAAAATTCGGTGAAAAGTTTGGCAAAGACTACGGGAAAAAGATGGAAGCTTGGGGAGAAGAATTTGGCAAGCGCTTTGACGAAAAATGGGCTAAAGACATGGAAGTTTGGGGTGAGAAATTTGGAAAAGAAATGGAAAAACGTGGTGCGGAAATCGAAAAGCGAATGGCGCAATATGAAAAAGAGCATGAGAAACATGCAGAGATTATTGAAAAACGTCTTCATGAGCAGCAAGATGCTAATGACAAGCGTCGTGATAAGACTGCAAAACGATTAGAGTTTGGAAGCGGTGATAAGGTAAAAAAAACCATAAAGATTAGAATGCCTAAAAAAGCAAAACTGAATTTGAACGTTAGACACGGAGAATTAAAAATAGCTTCTGTCATTAATAATCTCAAAGCAAATATATCGCATTCTGTATTAGTAGCAAATCACATTGATGGAAGAGACACTTCCATCAATGTGTCTTATTCTCCAGTAGATATTACAACATGGAGTCTTGGTGAGCTTAATTTAAAGTATGTTAATGATGCACAAATTCAAACTGTAGAACGCTTGGTCTTGAATAGTAATTCATCAGATATTGTATTAGGTAATTTGGTGAATAGTGCCATTATTGATGGCAGTTTTGGAGACTTAACAATTTCGAATATAGCAGATACCTTTAATAATTTAAATATCATTTTAGAGAATAGTGAGGCAGTGATTTCATTACCTAAGACAGACTATAGCATTTATTTTAAGGGTAATCGCTCGCGATTGAATAATAAATTGACCACCCAAAAAACAATTGAGAATTATCCTAATGACAAAAATTCTGGAAAGACTATAGTCCTAAATGCAAAGTATAGTGATGTGCTTCTTAAAGACTAATTAAAAAGACTTATTTTTATGTTATAGAAATACGATAATAAACACATATGACTTTATTAAAACATCTAACGCTAGTATGTCTCTTTTTGGCATGCTTTTTTTCATGTAAAAATGACACCAATGATGTGTTAACAGCAGATAAAAAAGGTGAGTATGCTCAGTTTGTCAATGAAATGAAAACTCTAGGTATTCATACAGGAAATATTTTAGTCTACGACAATGGTGAGGTGGTTTTTAAAAGTGCATACGGATTAAGATCCATCGACCCTATAGATTCATTAAACCTTAATTCACAATTTAGATTAGCATCGGTAAGTAAACAATTTACAGGAATGGCGATTATGAAATTGAAAGAAAAAGGACAGTTAGATTATGATCAGAAGGTCAATTCGATTTTATCAGACTTCCCTTATGATAATATTACCGTTCGTCATTTATTACACCACACGTCTGGTGTAACCGATTATGAACGATTGATTGCCGAAAACTTTGTGAAAGAAGATCCAACAAAAACCTATATTTTGGGTAACGACGAAATCTTAAATACCTTTTATCGCGTTGATCCGGAGTTGGATTTTCAGCCAGGCGAAAAATGGGAATACAGCAATACAGGGTATCTGGTGCTAGCAACCATTGTTGAAAAGATCTCTGGGCAACATTTTAGACAATTTCTGAAAGAGCAAATTTTTGATCCAGTAGGCATGACACATACAACATTGTATAAATATCAAATGGATGCAGACCCAGAAATGCCTAATCGTGTTTTTGGATATCAAACAGCCCTCAATCAAAACGAATTTATTCCTAATGATTATGATATAGTTAATGATGTAAGAGGGGATGGAGGCATCTATTCAACACTAGAAGATTTGTACAACTGGAATATGGCACTGGCCAATTATACCATTATTTCTAAGGACTATTTAGACGAAGCTTGGGCTTCTGGTAAAACTAACGATGGCGAATATACAGGCTATGGCTTTGGTTGGTTTTTAGAGTATAATCCAGGAGAACCGAAAGTCGTGAATCATTCCGGTGGATGGGTTGGATTTGGGACTTTTTTACATAATGAAGTCGATGCTAAAAGTGGATTTATTTTATTAACTAATAATTCTACAGAATATATGAGAGACATACATAATGGCATAACAAGTATCAGACAAGGAGAGGCTTATAATCTTCCTAAACTTCATATTAAAAATGAATTGGCCGAAAAAATTTATGCTGAAAATGTAGATGCTGCATTACGCTCTTATAAGATGTTAAAGGCTAATAGTCCTGAAAATTATGATTTTTCTGAAGTAGAATTAAATAGTTTGGGCTATGGATTAATTAGGGACAATCGTTTAGATGATGCGCTTCAAATATTTAAATTTAATACAGAGCAGTTTCCGAGTTCTGCGAATCCTTATGATAGTTATGGTGACGCACTGTTAGCAACTGGAGATACATTACGTGCACTAGAAAATTTCAGAAAATGTTTTGCTATGGACAGCACATTGACCTATGCAAAAGACAAATCGGAAGCACTAGAAGCGGTATTCAAGAATTAGGAGCATTCCATGAAAAATACTGTAGAAAAATCACTTAAGGCTTTATCAAGATGTTTTGTGTTAGATTCAAATATCTCTATAAATGACTACGTTCCCTTAGATTTATCAAAATCTAACAAAGACCTAGCTTCTGTAGATGTGTCCTCATCAAATAAGTTAGAGTCCTATATCCATGCACATATCACAGCTCACCAAGCCAAAGTGGCTTATGGCGGGTATATCGAAACCCGAAATATCTATCAGCGTAGCACTTATTTTAAGGCTGCTAATCCCGAAACCGAACGCAATATCCATTTAGGATTAGATCTATGGATTGCTGCGGAAACCCCTATCTATACGCCCTTAGATGGCACAGTTCACAGCTTTAAAAACAATACCACTTTTGGAGACTACGGCCCGACCATCATCTTAAAGCATCATATCGATAACCTAGAGTTTTATACCCTTTATGGGCATTTGAGTTCAGCTTCCATTGAAAATTTAAAAGTAGGGCATGTCTTCAATAAAGGACAACAAATTGCGACATTAGGAGATGCAAGTGTTAATGGGGATTATGCACCACATTTACATTTTCAGATTATTAAAGACATGCAAGATTATAAAGGGGATTATCCTGGTGTTTGCAGTAAAATGGATTTGGAGTTTTATAAGGAAAATTGCTTGGATCCTAACTTAATTTTGAAACTATAGTCATCTGTTTTTTCTTGCTATGAATCAGGAGATAGTCAATAAATCATATCAGAATAAGTCATAGCAATGTGCATTAGTGTATCTTATTTAGGAAAACTAAAACCTTTAACAAAACCTTAAATGATTACTCACCGTATCAGCGTATTTTTGTAGCGTTATGAAACTGTCACTCAAAGACGTCTTTTTTTTATCCAGACCTAGGTTTTGGATGTATGTGCTTGGAACTTTCCTTGTAGGGATGATAGCTTCTGGAAATCCGTTTGAACACGACAATTTTACCACCTTTTTATTGGTCGCTTTCGGAGTGTTCTTTTCGCTTCCAGCTAATGTGCTTATCTATGGTATCAATGATATTTACGACTACCAAACTGATATCCATAATGAAAAGAAGGTTGCGTACGAAACCGTATTGCAACCTGAAAAGCATAACAGATTATGGTTGATTACTGGGGCATTAGTTATGCCGTTTTTACTCTTGTTTTTTGTGGTAAATATTCCGACCAAAATTGCTTTAGTTGTATTTTTATTTACAGGAATTTTCTATTCTGCAACGCCCATTCGCGCTAAAAGTAAACCGCCTTTAGATGTCTTGTTTTCAGCGATTATATATGTGTCGCCAGCAGTAGTTGGCTTTTTTGTAACTGGAAATACCCATATAGAATGGTTGGCTGTTCTTGGTGGATTGGTATGGGCCTTTGGTATGCAAACCTATTCGGCAGTTCCAGATATCGATGCCGATAAAAAGGCTGGTGTGAATACGCTCGCTACATTACTTGGTGAAAAGAAAGCCTTATGGTTTTGTTTGGTGTGTTATTTAATATCTGCGTCTATTGGCTACGTCTTCTTAGGTCCTATTGCAATAGGTTTTGGACTTGTATACGGCCTTATGGTGTTACTCAGTATTAACAATATGAGTAAGTTGTTTAAGTACTATACCTATTTTCCGTTAATCAATGTGGTAACTGGTGCCGTGCTATTTTTCTTTTTGTTTTTTAAGGAAGTGATGTAGCCTCAACTATAAGGATTCTAAAGGTTGAGGTGTTTTGATGTTTTGAATACGTTTGTAGACTAATTCCGCCGAAATTAAACAGATAGGCATCCCAATTCCGGGACTCGTCCCAGCACCAACATAATACAAATTCTTAACCTTTTTACTGTAATTTAAAGGACGTTTCAATGTTTGCTTTAAGGTGTGTGCTAAGCCTAAAGCGGTTCCTTTGTAAGCATTATAATCCCTACGGAAATCGTCACTCCAATACGATCGTTCATAGACAATATAATCTTCGATAGCTGGCAGATTTAAATCTACTTTCATGAGATTTAAAATCTTTTGTCGGTAGTTTTTCATATCAACTTCGGAAAGTGTCAAGCCGGGAGGAATAGGGACTAAGACAAATAAATTGTCGGTGCCTTTTGGTGATAAATCTGGATCCGTTTCTGTGGGCTTACAGATGTAATAGCTAGGATCTTCCGGAAGTTGAGGTGTATCAAACAACTCTTTGAAATTTTGCTTCCAATCACCACCAAAACGCAAGTTGTGATGACTTAAAATCTCTAATTCTCTATCTAAACCTAAGTACATGATAAAGGCACTCGGACTCAAAACAGCCTTTTCCCAATAGCGTTCGGGATAGGTTTGTTGATGCGTCTCAAGTAACTTGGTTTCAGTAAACCACAAATCGGCATTAGAGATCACCAGATCAGCTTCTAGAAGGCTTCCGTCTTCGAGTTGAACACCTGTTGCTTTTTTGTGTTCAACGATTATTTTAGATACGGGTGCATTCGTAATAAAATGTGTCCCATGTTTTGTATTGATATTCACTAAAGCTTGTACAATCTCGTAAATACCTCCTTTCGGATAATAAACACCCATGTTGAAATCTATGGCGTTCATGATGTTGTACATGGCAGGTGTTTTTGCTGGATCTGAGCCCAAAAACACAAGGGTATATTCTAATATCTTTTTAAGACGTTCACTTTCAAACCATTTGTTCAAATACGATTGCATGGTTTGGAATGGATTGAGTTCTATACCTTTTTTTATCACCTTCCATTTCAAAAAGTCTAATGAAAAGCCAAGATTGCGATACATAAAGGTCTCTTTGGCCATTTCGTATTGTTCACCAGAACGCTTTAAATAGGCTTTAATTTTAGGGGTAACACCAGGCTCTAGCTGCTCAAAAAGGGACAAGTCTTTGTCTAAATCAGAATGGATGTCAACGACAGGTAATTCTTTATCATTTGAAAAAAACACACGGTAAGACGGAGAGAGCTTTACCAAATCGAGGTGCTCTGAAATGTCTTCATCGAGTAATTTGAAATAATGCTCAAATACATCAGGCATGAGATACCAAGACGGTCCCATATCAAAGGTGTACCCTTCGGCTTCAAAAATATTGGCACGTCCACCGAGCGTATTGTTTTTTTCAATAACTGTCACCTCGTAACCTGATTTCGCTAACAAGGCTGCCGACCCTAAGCCACCAATTCCTGAACCAATAATAATGACTTTCTTTTTCACTTTAGCAAAAATAATGAAGCCTTAAGTGGTGTGGAATTATTTAAGAAGGAATTATGAAAAAGGTACCTTTAAGAACTAAAAACCCCGAACAAATTGTTCGGGGTTTTTGGCTTCTGTATCTCGTACAGACTGGCAAATAATTTATAATTTGGCTATAAGACGAAGTGAGTAGTACCCAACATCGCTTATCGAATCGATTATTCAACCAATACCCACTCTCCTTTATCAATCAAAGGAATGGCCTGCTTGTACTTCACCGTTTTATTTTCGCCACTCATGACATGTTTAATGGTTACTTTATCGTTACGTCCAATTTTTGGTTGTTCTCTTACAATGGTTTCAACAACTTGTTGCTGTTGTCGTGAGGCTCCTGCACCAACGGCTCTACTTTGTGCTGCACGCTCATCCATATTAGGGATTTCGTCTTTTTGTGTTTGAAGTTTTTCACGCTTACGTGTCTTCGCTTCTTGAATGGTATTTTGTGTTTCAGTTGGTAATTCGCCTTTAAATAAGAAGGAGATTACATCTTTATTCACCTGATCAATCATCTCTTTGAATAACTCAAAAGCTTCAAATTTATAGATTAATAAAGGATCTTTTTGCTCATGAACCGCCAATTGTACCGATTGCTTTAACTCATCCATTTTACGTAAATGTGTCTTCCAAGCATCATCCACAATAGCTAAGGTGATGTTCTTTTCAAAATCGTTAATTAACTGTGTGCCTTTAGTTTCATAAGCCTTTTCTAAATCGGTGACTACTTGTAAGTTCTTGACACCATCGGTAAATGGGACAACAATACGCTTAAATTTATCACGTTGATTCTCATAAACACTCGCAATGACTGGAAATGCTAAATCAGCGTTGCGTTGCATTTTCTCTCTGTAGTGTGTAAAAGCAGCTTTATACACTTTCCCTGCAATGGTTTGTACATCGCCTTTTTCAAATTCTGCTGCGGAAATTGGCGAACTCATAGAAAAGTAACGAATCAATTCAAACTCGAAGTTCTTGAAATCGTTAGCCTCCTTATTAGATTCAGTAATGCCTTCAGAGGTATCATAAATCATGTTTGCGATATCCACTTGAAGACGCTCACCATGTAAGGCATGACGACGACGTTTGTACACTACTTCACGTTGTGCATTCATCACATCGTCATATTCTAGTAATCGCTTACGCACACCAAACTGGTTTTCCTCTACTTTTTTCTGGGCGCGTTCAATGGATTTTGAAATCATAGAATGCTGAATCACTTCACCTTCTTGTAATCCCATTTTATCCATCATTTTGGCAATACGTTCACTACCAAATAGACGCATTAAATTATCCTCTAAAGACACATAAAACTGTGAGCTTCCTGGATCTCCTTGACGACCGGCACGACCACGTAACTGTCTGTCTACACGTCGAGAATCATGACGTTCTGTACCCACAATGGCAAGACCTCCTGCTTCTTTTACTTCCTCTGATAACTTAATATCAGTACCACGACCTGCCATGTTAGTGGCAATGGTTACTTGTCCTGGTTGACCAGCTTCAGCAACAATATCGGCTTCCTTTTTATGCATCTTAGCATTCAATACATTGTGTGGTATTTTACGGATGCTTAACATTTTACCTAAAAGCTCGGAAATTTCAACACTGGTGGTACCAATTAAAATTGGTCGACCAGCTTGAGAAAGTTTAGTGACTTCATCAATAACCGCATTATATTTTTCGCGTTTCGTTTTGTAAACTAAATCTTGTCTGTCATCACGAACAATTGGTCTGTTGGTTGGAATTTCAACCACATCTAATTTATAGATTTCCCAAAACTCTCCAGCTTCAGTAACCGCAGTACCAGTCATACCCGATAATTTGCGATACATTCTAAAATAATTCTGTAATGTAACCGTGGCAAAGGTTTGTGTGGCATCTTCAATCTTTACATTTTCTTTGGCTTCAATCGCTTGGTGCAAACCGTCACTATAACGACGACCATCCATAATACGACCCGTTTGCTCATCAACAATCATGACTTTGTTTTCCATGACAACATACTGAATATCCTTTTCGAATAATGCATATGCTTTTAATAATTGGTTGAGCGTATGAATACGTTCAGATTTGATACCGAAGTCTCTGAAAAGTTCTTCTTTTTCTTCAGCTTCTTCCTCTTTAGAAAGTCCTTTAGCTTCAATTTTGGCAATTTCTAGACCAATTTCTGGCATCACAAAGAAATCAGGATTGTCCTTACCAGATAAGAATTCAACACCTTTATCTGTTAACTCTACTTGATTGTTTTTTTCTTCGATTACATAATAAAGTTCTGCATCTACTTTAGGCATCTCTCTATTATTATCTTGCATATAGAAATTTTCAGTTTTCTGAAGCAATTGCTTAACCCCTTCTTCACTCAAGAATTTGATTAAGGCTTTATTTTTAGGAATACCTCTGTAAGCTCTTAGTAATAAGAAACCACCTTCTTTGGTATCACCTTCGGCAATTAGTTTTTTAGCTTCGGCCAAAACGCTAACAAGCTCTTTTCTTTGGATGCTAACAATATCATCAACCTTAGGTTTGAGTTCTATAAATTCGTGACGATCACCTTGAGGAATAGGACCAGAAATAATTAATGGGGTACGAGCATCATCGACTAATACAGAATCCACCTCATCTACAATTGCATAATGATGTGGACGTTGCACCAAGTCATCTGGCGAATGCGCCATATTATCTCTTAAGTAATCAAAACCAAATTCGTTATTGGTTCCATAAGTAATATCAGCTTTATACGCTTTGCGTCTTGCTTCCGAATTTGGTTGGTGGTAATCAATACAATCAACACTTAATCCATGAAACTCAAAAATAGGTGCCATCCATGCGCTATCACGTTTTGCTAAGTAATCGTTTACAGTAACTAAGTGTACGCCTTTTCCAGATAATGCATTTAAATACACAGGAAGTGTTGCTACTAAGGTTTTACCCTCACCAGTTTGCATCTCTGCGATTTTACCTTGATGCATTGCAGCACCACCAATCAACTGAACATCATAATGAATCATATCCCAAGTGATGGCCTTTCCGGCAGCATCCCATGAATTAGACCATATGGCATTATCGCCTTCCAGTGTCACATACTCTTTATTACCAGAAACTGTGCGATCAAACTCATTGGCCTGAACAGCGATTTCAGTGTTATGTACAAAACGTTTCGCTGTTTCTTTTACAACAGCAAAAGCTTCAGGCATGATATCGTTAAGAACCACTTCAGTCACCTGATAGATGTCGTCTTTAATTTTATCAATAGACTCATAGATATCCTCTCTTTTATCAATATCCTCAGTCTCTTCAGCCTCTTTTAATAACTGATCAATTTCATCTTGTAGCGGCCGACGTGCGTCTGCGATTTTGGTCTTGAACTCTCCTGTTTTAGCTCTAAGCTCATCATGTGATAATTGCTCAAGAGCACTCTCAAAGGCATTCACCCTTGCTACAATAGGAGTGAGCTCTTTAACATCTTGTTTAGCCTTATCACCTACAAATACTTTTAATACTGAATTTAAAAAACTCATGTTATGTGTGTTATATTGTTTTATAACGTTGCGAGCAACGTTGTTCTCTTTAAAATTCTGGAATCTCAAAGATAAGATTTGTGTTATTTTTTACGAAGATTTAAGCACAAAAAAAGTCTCTAAACGAGACTTTTTAACTTTTCTTATATTCAAAAAAGTAATTCTTGATAAAATTACCTTTAATACTCGTCCTCATTCCAGAGGTAGTCTTCGTCAGTCGGATAGTCAGACCAGATTTCCTCAATGGAATCATAAGAGTCACCTTCGTCTTCTATCGCTTGTAGATTTTCAACAACTTCCAAAGGAGCCCCTGTTCTAATAGCGTAGTCGATTAATTCGTCTTTAGTTGCTGGCCAAGGCGCATCACTTAAATAAGATGCTAATTCTAATGTCCAATACATGTGTTATAGGTTTATTTTTTTGCAAAAATAAAATTATAGTTCATAAAGTCAAGAAAAAAATGAATTAATTAAATAATAATTTAAAGAACGTTTAATTTTTATTGAGTTTAAGCCTGTTAGAACTGATAATTTATTCTGCAAAGTGGTACTCTAGGATTCTTTTTCTGGAATCCATTTTACTTCTCCGGCTTGCAAGTCATAGGACAACTTTCGTGCCAATACAAAGAGATAGTCAGAAAGTCGGTTTAAGTATGTGAGACTCTCGGGTTGAAAAGGTTCCAAATCATTAAGTGCACTGGCCAAGCGTTCGGCTCTCCTGCACACACAACGAGCGATGTGACAGAATGACACGGTTTGATGGCCGCCAGGCAATACGAAGTGTGTCATTGGTGGCAATGCCTCATTCATGGTATCCATTTCTTGTTCCAGTTGTTGAATATCACCTTCCGAAATTTTTGGAATATTAAGTCGCTGCTTTCCACTTTTTAAGATGGCTTTTTCTGGGTCGGTTGCTAAAATAGCGCCGACAGTAAACAAACGATCCTGGATTTTTATAAGTACGTCTTTGTAGTGATTATCAATATCTTGATCTCTAATGAGTCCGAGGTGCGAGTTTAATTCGTCTACGGTTCCGTAGCTATCAATGCGAATGTGATGCTTTGGGACGCGAGTGCCTCCAAAAAGAGCGGTGGTGCCTTTATCTCCTGTTTTAGTATATATTTTCATAATACAAGTGTCAATTTTTGAAATTCAAAAATACGCGTTTTTAATTCGAATCGCACTAATGCGCATCGTTGAATTTTTTTTAGTTGCCGTTTAAAAGAATGCCTTTGCGAAGGATCAAAACGCCAATTATTTCTAAAATAAAAGGCATGATAAGGAAGTAATAAACACTATTGTTTGTGGCTTTGTCAGCGTATATTGTTATGGAAATAATGAGCACAGAACCTAAAAAGCAAAGTAAAATACCAGCGATGATATACCATATTTTTTTAGTCATGATCTTATCGTTTGAAGCGACGTTTATGAAAGATAGAATCTTTATTTCGACGTTCACGTAAACGTTCATTATTTCTAAAAATAATTCGAATGAATACAAAGAAACCCGCAAGTATGGCAATTGTGTAAAGCATGATTTATGTGTTTAAATTTTCATTCAGGTTATTATTTCTCAGAGTTGAGCGAAAAAAACATCACTTACAATAGCCGTAAAATTTAGCCTCTTGACATTCTTATCTTCGCGTATCGCTTTCTACCATCCCGTCACGCAGTCTTATAATACGATGTGCATGTTCGGCAACTTCCTCTTCGTGTGTTACCATAATGACGGTATTTCCAGCTCTGTGAATCTCGTCGAAAAGTGCCATGATTTCCATTCCCGTTTTAGAATCTAAATTCCCAGTAGGCTCATCAGCCAAAATAATGGAGGGCTTGTTCACTAAGGCACGGCCC
Source organism: Formosa sp. Hel1_31_208 (assembly GCF_900104785.1). Lineage (NCBI taxonomy): Bacteria > Pseudomonadati > Bacteroidota > Flavobacteriia > Flavobacteriales > Flavobacteriaceae > Formosa > Formosa sp. Hel1_31_208. The sequence goes on along the minus strand of NZ_LT629733.1, from coordinate 3,004,100 downwards.
ACAGCAACACGTTGCCGTTGACCACCAGATAACTGATTAGGTTTATGATCCATACGATCAGAGAGACCAACATCATTTAATACTTCTTCAGCGCGTTTCGCGCGTTCAGATTTTGAAGCTCCAGCGTAAACCATTGGCAATGCTACGTTATCTAAAGCAGTGGTTCTGGGTAAGAGATTAAAAGTTTGGAATACAAAGCCTATTTCAGTATTTCTAATTTCCGCAAGCTCGTCATCACTCATTTGGCTCACGTCTTTACCATTGAGTATATAGTGTCCAGCAGTTGGGGTGTCTAAACAGCCTAATAGATTCATTAGGGTGGATTTACCAGAACCTGATGGTCCCATAATAGCGACATAATCACCACGTTCAATATCTAGATTTATACCTTTTAGAACATGAACAGTCTCTTGCCCGAGTTTAAAATCACGAATGATATCTCTAATTTCAATGACGTTACTCATACTGGAATATACTTTTAATTTTAAGTCTCTGCAAGATACAGATTTCACACCATATGACGCAATACATGACTTGTTGTTACACTCTTATTATGAAATTTTCTTTGGCTTGTTCTTTTCTAAAAAACACAAAACCCCAATAAAAGGTATCAATGGTAACGCTTACTTTAGGGTGTGTTTTAATAATTTCCCAGGCTTCCATCATGCTTTTAGACCAGTATATGTCATCAAAAATAAAAATAGAATCATTGTGGGCGGATTCTAAAAGACTGTGGAAATAATCTAAGGTGGCTGTTTTATGATGATTTCCATCAAAAAAAACAAGATCATAGCTGTGGTGATTTAATGTTGGAAGGAGGCTTCCAAACTCACCGTTTTCTAGGGTCACATTATGTATATGGTAATTACGGAGTTGTTGTGCGGTAAATGCGGAAACCTTTGGGCAACCTTCAATAGTTGTAATGCTATTTTCATGATGACCAAGGGCCATGGCATGAGTTGCAATACCTAGAGATGTGCCAAGCTCAAGGGAGTGTTTCGGTTTAAAATAACGGACAATTCTATACAAGAGTTGTGCGCGTTTTAAAGAGCTGCCTGACGTCTTTGCTAGCGCACTTATACGTCTGGAATTTGAATTGAAAACTCTTGAGCCCGAACCGAAATCGGTGATTTCAATACGGCCTGTATGCTGTAATAAAGCTGTTCTATAGTCTAAAAGTTGCGAATAGGCCTCATGTGATGAGGTATCATAAAAGCATTTGGTGACGAGGTCATAAACAAAAGGGGAATGCACACCATGTTGATTGGTAGATTTGAATAAAAACTTTATATATTCAAGAATCTGAAACATGATTAGGATTCAAATTTTTCTGATAATTCAAGCCAGCGCATTTCTTTCTCTTCAATAGTATTAATGATGGTTTGTAACTGAAGCGAGAGCTTGTTAATTTGTTCCTGAGTTAAAGAAGCGTCATTAAATTTTTCTTCGAGTATTTTTTTATCGAGTTCTAAAGAACGGATTTTACTCTCTATATTTTTATATTCTTTTTGCTCGTTATAGGATAGCTTTTCGGCCTTATAATCTTTTTCTTTTTCTACGGAAACTTTAGACGTTTCAACAGTAACTTTAGATGCTGCTGGAGTTGATGCTTCGTAAGTTCTATAATCAGAATAATTACCAGGAAAATCTTGAACAACACCATCACCTTTAAATACGAATAGGTGATCTACAATTTTATCCATAAAGTAACGGTCGTGAGAAACAACGAGAAGACAACCTGGGAAATCCAGTAAAAATTCTTCAAGAATATTTAAGGTGACGATATCGAGGTCATTGGTAGGTTCGTCTAAAATTAGAAAATTAGGATTCTGAATGAGAACTGTACATAGGTATAAGCGCTTTTGCTCACCTCCACTTAATTTTTCAACATAATCGTGCTGCTTTTTTCCATCGAATAGAAAACGCTCTAAAAGTTGTTTAGCACTAATTTGTCGTCCCTTAGCTAATGGAATAAATTCACCAAATTCTTTGATAACCTCAATCACTTTTTGTTGGGGTTTTACCGCGATACCACCTTGCGTATAGTAACCAAATTTAACGGTATCGCCAATAATAATCTTACCGCTATCAGGTTGCTGGCTATTGGTAAGCATATTTAAAAACGTTGATTTTCCAGTCCCATTTTTACCAATAATCCCTATCCGCTCGCCACGTTTAAAGGTATATTCAAATTTGTCTAGAATGACTTTGTCTTCAAAGGCTTTTGAAACGTTATGGAATTCTACAATCTTGCTTCCTAAGCGTTCCATATTAATCTCAAGTTGAACCTTATGATCACTTCGACGCTGGTGGGCACGTTTTTTAATATCTGAAAAATCATCAATACGTGATTTCGATTTGGTCGTTCTCGCTTTAGGTTGGCGACGCATCCATTCCAATTCCTTTTTAAAGAGTTGTTTTGCCTTTCCAGTTTCGACTTGCTCCTGACTGATGCGCGCTTCTTTGTTTTCTAAATAATACGAGTAATTTCCTTTATAGGTATAGAGTTTGCCTTCATCAAGTTCAATAATTTCAGTACATACACGTTCTAAAAAATAACGATCATGCGTGACCATAAATAAGGTAAACTGTGACTTTGCAAAATACTGTTCCAACCATTCAATCATTTCTAGATCTAGGTGGTTGGTGGGTTCATCAAGTACTAATAGATCAGGATTGCTAATTAATGCCTGGGCTAATGCCAGTCTTTTTAGCTGTCCGCCAGACATGGTATCAATCTTTTGCTCGAGATCGTCAAGTTTAAGTTGTGATAAAATTTGTTTGAATTGCAGTTCAAATTCCCAGGCATTATGGAGGTCCATTTGCTCAAAAGCTTTCTGATAGGCCTCGGCGTCCTCTGGATTGAGTAATGCTTTTTCGTAATTCTCGATGATTTTTAATTGCGGAGAATCGGAATTGAAAATGGTTTCGTTAATAGTGAGGTTAGGATCAAACTGTGGGGATTGCGACAAAAAAGAGATGCGCAATCCATTTCTCATGACCACTTGTCCGGAATCTGCCGTATCTGCTCCTGATAGGATATTGAGAATAGAAGTTTTGCCGCTTCCATTTTTGGCGACAAAGGCAATTTTATCATCCTTGTGAATACTAAACGAGAGGTCTTTAAAAAGCTCTAATTCGCCATAGGATTTTGAGATATGTTCAACAGTAAGATAGTTCAAGACGATTTTTTTACAAAGAAAGCGATATTATACCATTTACCTTTTAATTTAAGGCAATAATATGTGCTTTTTTCCGGTATATATCATGAGCAAAACAAATCATAACTTCTGCTAGGCGTGATTCTTGTAAATTAGATTAAGAGAATAATCTTCATTTTCTTTTTTCAGAAACTTAAACAGTAACTGGTAGGGCTAAAAAATCGAGGAATAGTTTTGATATTAATAGTGATAGGTTATATTTGTGAAGCATCAAGCAACTTAACAATGAATAGATTATTAGTGCTTACAGGTGTCTTATTATGTGCGTTAGTTACATCATGTATTCCACAAAAAGACATTGTATATCTTCAAAATAAAAACACAGCATTGGACTCTACGCAAACTATGGTAGAACAACCAAAGCTGTATCGCGCGCAAGTCAATGATATTTTAAATATTCGTATTAAGGTCTTAGACCAGGAAAACGTCACTATTTTTAACCCAGTTGGGGAAGGTAATTTGAACGCTTCCAGTGCTGAGCGCGCTTATTTTGATGGCTTTACGATAGACGTACATGGCAACATACGGGTACCAACTTTAGGCACCTTAAATGTTCTTGGATATACGATGGAAGAGATTGAAAGACAAATTACCAATATGTTATTGGAAGATCAATTTAAGGAAACAGCTAATATTTTTGTTACCGTTAAATTAGCTGGCTTGCGGTATACTGCTACAGGAGAAGTAGGCTCACCGGGCACACAAACCTTATTTCAAGAACGGGTTAATATTTTTGAGGCCTTAGCTAATGTTGGTGACATGCCTGTGACGGGTAACAGAAAAGAAGTGCAGATTATCAGACAATATCCACAAGGCCAAAAAATACATACTGTAGATTTAACCGATATTGAAGTGATGAAATCACCGTATTATTACATACAGCCTAACGATATTATTTATGTGAAACCTCTCAAACAAAAATCAATTGGAACGGGAGTAACTTTAGTTCAAACACTGGGGACGATTGCTACGGTACTCTCCTTGATAACCACTACAATTGTTCTTGTTACTAGACTATAGATGAAAGATTATAACACACATGATGAATTTGAACAGACAGAGTCTAGTCGATTAAGTTTTGACTTTAGAGGCTATTTGTTTAAAGTTCTCAGTCTATGGAAGTTTATATTAGTGTTCGTGAGTTTGGCGATGATCATCGCCTATTTAATTAATGTAAGGAAACAAAATGTTTACAAATTAGACTCTTTAATTTCTGTTGAAAACGATCAAAATCCGTTTTTTACTGCCAATACCAGTATCTCTTTTAATTGGGGTGGTGTTTCTGGTAAGGTAGGGAAGGTGATTACCACCATGAAGACCAGGTCGCATAACGAATTGGTGGTCGATTCGCTTCAGTATTATATGAGCTATTTGGTTGAAGGTAAATACCGAAAAGAAGATGTATACAAACGGGTCCCTTTTGAGTTTATTCTCGATAAATCACAACCTCAAGTTTTAGGCTATCCTGTGGGGATTCGATTTAAAAACAATAATGAATTTGAAGTCTTTACCGAGTTTGAAGGGGCTAATAGGACAGCACAGATCTATTCAGATAAATCGAAGAAACGAATACAAGTACCAACAGGAACGTTTACCAAATCCTACAAGAATGGTGATTATATTAGCTTGTCATTTTTAAATGGGTCACTCACGCTGAAACCAAATTTAAATGTGCAACCCGGATCAGAGTTTTTTATACGATTTGCAAATTTTGATGGCGTTGTGAATTCTTATAAAGGAAAGGTAAGCATCACTCCATTTTCTCCCTCGTCACCGTCTGTATTGCGGCTACAATTGTCGGGAACGAATAAAGCGAAGATTGTTGATTATTTAAATACAACCTCTGCCATCTTAAGCCGCACTGAATTGGAACGTAAAAACCTATATGCCACCAATACCATTAAGTTTATAGATAGTAGTCTAAACGCTGTTGATGACGACCTCAGAGGTTTTACTGATGAAATGAATGATTTCAGAAAACAAAACAAGGTCTTTAGTGTCACGGAAGAAATTTCTAACATTTCATCACAACTCAGAGCAATTGAAATTGGTAAACAAAATGAAGAGCTAAAGCTCAATTATCTCGATAATTTAGAAACCTATTTAAATACAAAAACCGATTATACCAATATCGCGGCTCCTACCTCAGTTGGAATTGATGAGAATAATATTTTAAGTAGTGTGGCGAAGATCACCGGTTTGTCTATTGAACGGCAAAATTTAGAGTATACCACCAAAGAAGGGTCAGGCTTGTTTAAAGATATTGATCGCCGTATTGATGCCGAAAAGAATGTATTATTAGAAACCATTGATGCTACGAAAAAGACAATACGTGTTCAGATCGCAGCAATAAATAACAGGATTGCCAATTTTGAAGCCAAGTTGAGTGGATTGCCCGAAGATCAACAGCAGTTCTTAAAAATTCAACGTAATTTGGACATCAGTCAGGAGGCTTATGACGTCTATATGGCCAAACGAAGCGAGGCGGCCATAGTGAAGGCGGCTAATATTTCTGACATCTCCATTGTGGATGAAGCCAAAGATATAGGCGGTGGTTTAATTGGTCCTAATAAGTCCCTCAATTATATGATGGGTTTGATGATGGGCTTTTTTATTCCCATGTTTTTGATTTTTGTGGTCTTTCTGCTCGATAATACCATTCACGGGTCGGAGGAGGTCGAACAATTGTCTAAAATTCCAATTATAGGCTTGATTGGGAAGTACAAATATAAAAACAACCTCGTTGTTTATGAAAAACCAAAATCGGCAGTAGCTGAATCGTTTAGAGCGATTCGTTCGAGTTTGCAATTTTTCTATAAGAAATTAGATGTGGAACACGGAAAAACACTCATGATTACATCTTCGGTGAGTGGTGAAGGAAAAACCTTTTGTTCTATTAATATTGCGACGGTCTATGCGCTTACCGGTAAGAAAACCATTCTTTTAGGTTTGGATTTGCGTAAACCTAAAATTTTTGGAGATTTTAATATTGACAATGATAAAGGGGTAGTAAATTACTTAATTGGGGAGAGCGATTTTGAGAGCATTAAAATAACCACACATATTGAAAATCTTGATATTGTGCCCTCAGGTCCCGTACCGCCAAACCCGTCTGAATTATTGATGAGTGACCAGCTGAAAGATCTATTACTGCAATTACGTCAGGAGTATGATATGATTATTTTAGATACACCACCTCTGGGGCTAGTAACCGATGCTTTAGAATTGACACATTATGCCGATGCCACCATTTTTATGGTGCGGTTAGATTATACCAAAAAAGGCATGTTAGCGCTTGTAAATGCCAAATACAGAGCTGGAGAAGTCAAGAATATCAGCTTTGTTTTAAACTTTTACAGGCATAAATCCAACCAAAGTTATGGTTATGGCTATGGCTATGGCTACGGCTACGGTTATGGTTATGGCACTTACGGTAATGCTTATCATGAGCGTGATAACAACAGCCTGTTCAAACGTGTCAAGGATTTTATAAAACGAATTTAAAGTGATTAGTAAGCAGCAACTCCTAATAAAGCGCATTTTTGATGTCTGCTTTGCTGTAGTGCTGTTGCCAGTGTTAGTTATTCCTATTGTTTTTTTGGTCCTCATGAGTACCATAGATTCAGGGCAATTTGGGATTTTTTCACAACCGCGTATTGGTCAACATGGGACACGTTTTAATATTTATAAGATTAGAACTTTAAAAGCGGGTCCTCATCAAATAGGACAAATTTACAAGAGTGCCACAGCAGTAGGTCAATTTCTGAGACGGACTAAATTGAATGAATTGCCACAACTATATAATGTGCTTAAAGGCGATATGAGTTTTGTGGGCCCAAGACCAGATGTTGAAGGTTTTGCCGATCAATTACAAGGTGATGATCGCATCATTTTGTTACTAAAACCGGGAATAACTGGTCCGGCAACATTAAAATATAAAAACGAAGAAGTTATACTCGCAAATCAAGTGGACCCAGAAACATACAATAGAACGATTATTTGGGCAGATAAGGTTGAAATCAATAAAAAGTACGCGCGAAATTGGAGTTTTTCTTTAGATTTGAATATTATTCTAAAAACACTATGTAGTTGAAAATGGATACGCATAAAAAAATAACAATACTCGGACTTGGCTATGTGGGTTTGCCGCTAGCCGTTGAATTTGCTAAAAAGTATATGGTCGTTGGTTTTGATATTAACGCGGCTCGCATTGCTGAACTCAAAAACGGTGTGGATAAGACCCTAGAAGTGGAAAATGAAGATTTAAGTGCAGTGTTGACCTCAAATCCAAAGGCTGAAAAAGGGCTATTGATTTCCAATGATGCTGGCGATATCCAAGATTCTACAATTTATATTGTTACGGTTCCAACGCCTACCGATGCCTTAAATAAACCCGTGTTTACACCCTTGGTAAAAGCGAGTGAAAGTGTGGGTAAGGTGCTTAAAAATGGAGATATTGTGATTTATGAATCTACTGTATATCCTGGAGTCACCGAAGATATTTGTGTGCCAATTTTGGCAGAGCACTCCGGATTAGAATTTAATAAAGATTTCTTTGCAGGCTATTCTCCAGAGCGTATCAATCCGGGAGATAAAAAGCACACAGTGACTAAGATTTTAAAAGTGACCTCAGGATCTACGCCAGAAATCGCTAAAAGAGTCGATGATCTCTATAAATCAATTATAACAGCAGGAACCCATTCGGCACCGTCCATAAAAGTTGCTGAAGCTGCTAAAGTTATCGAGAACTCGCAACGTGATATTAATATCGCTTTTGTAAATGAATTGTCTAAAATATTCAGATTACTAGATATCGATACTAAAGCCGTTTTGGAAGCTGCTGGAACCAAATGGAATTTTATAAATTTCACACCAGGATTGGTGGGTGGGCACTGTATTGGTGTTGACCCTTACTATTTGGCTCAAAAAGCGATTGAATCTGGTTATAATCCGGAAATCATACTTGCTGGTCGAAAAATGAATGATAGTATGGGTGGTTATGTTGCTCAAGAGACCGTGAAACTGATGATTAAAAAAGGGGCACGCATCAAAGATTCTAAGGTGCTTATTCTCGGCATCACATTTAAAGAAAACTGTCCAGATATTAGAAATTCACGTGTGATTGATATCATAAAAGAATTTGAAACCTATAACGTTACAATAGATGTGTATGACCCTTGGGCTTCAAAAGAGGAGGTGCAACACGAGTATAATTTTGAATTGTTAGAGGATGCGTCGAAGTTGCAAACTGACTATGATGCCATCGTTTTAGCCGTATCTCACAAAGAATTTTTAGAGCTAAACTTAAAAGAACTAAAATCGGATATCGGTGTTGTTTTTGATGTCAAATCATTATTACCTAAAGATGCCGTAGACGCCAGATTATGATGTACGACAATAAATACCACAATGAAGATTTAAGTCAGTTATCATTTTTAGTAACAGGAGGCGGTGGGTTTATCGGTTCCAATATCGTTGAATACCTCTTAAAATATGACGCTAAGAAAGTGCGTGTTTTGGATGATTTTTCAAACGGTCATCGCGAAAACTTAACGGAGTTTCACAATCATCCAGCTTTTGAACTTATTGTTGGTGATATTAGAGATTTGCAAACCTGTAAAGCGGCGATGGATGGTATCGATTATGTGTCTCATCAAGCAGCTCTAGGTTCTGTGCCGCGTTCTATTAATGATCCAGCAACCACCAATGCGGTGAATATTTCTGGGTTTTTAAATATGATGATTGCACTTAAAGACACTCCAACGGTTAAACGTATGGTCTATGCCGCTTCAAGTTCAACCTATGGTGATAGCAAAGTGTTGCCTAAGGTAGAAGATGAAATTGGCAAGCCCTTGTCACCTTATGCGGTGACCAAGTACGTCAATGAATTGTACGCCGATGTCTTCGGAACAACCTATGATACCGATGTCATTGGCTTTCGATATTTTAATGTCTTCGGACCAAAACAAAGCCCTGATGGTGCTTATGCTGCGGTCATTCCGTTATTTATGCAAGCTTTAGTTGATAACGCCTCACCTCAAATTAATGGGGACGGTGAGCAAACGCGAGATTTTACCTTTGTAGATAATGCGGTGCAAGCCAATATACGTGGGTTTTTCGCCTCTGAAAAGGCAAAGAACCAAGTGTTTAATGTGGCCTGTGGCGAGCGGATTAGCGTGAATTATTTATGGAATGCGTTAAAGGAATCTGCCAATTCTAAGGTAGAGGCGGTGCATGGGCCACCGCGACAAGGCGACGTGCGCGACTCCTTAGCTGATATTTCTAAAGCACAAAAATTATTGGGTTATGAACCACAATTTACGGTGAAAGAAGGGCTTAGAATCACTTGGGACGCTTTTCATAAATAGTTAGGAATTAGGCCTTGCGATTATTTTATACTCTATAAGCATTTAGTATATTAGCATAAACTAAATCTTAAATCAATTTTGAATACCCAACCTAAGGAACAATGGCTCTACACCATTTCTTCAAAACGCAAGTTGATAGATCTCAACTTTAAAGAAATATGGCGCTATAGAGATTTGTTACTGCTGTTTGTGAAACGCGATGTCATCACCGTTTATAAGCAGACGATTCTGGGACCCTTATGGTATTTCATTCAACCCTTATTTACAGCCATTACCTTTACATTAATCTTTAATAAAGTGGCGAATATCGAAACGGGTTCGGTGCCTCCATTTTTGTTTAATCTGGCAGGGATCTCTGTTTGGGGCTATTTCAGAAACTGCTTAACTGCAACCTCTGATACCTTTAAAAGTAATGCCGCTATTTTCTCAAAGGTCTATTTTCCACGGGTCATTTCGCCCTTATCGGTGGTGATTTCAAACTTGGTAAAGTTCGGAATTCAGTTGTTAGTATTTGTTGCTTTTTATGTCTATTATGTGACGCAAGGTGCCAGTATTCATGTGAATAGTGCGATTGTGTTTTTTCCTATACTCGTCATACTTATGGCCATGTTAGGCTTGGGTCTTGGCATGATTATTTCGTCTTTAGTTACCAAATATCGCGACTTGAAATTCTTAGTGAGTTTTGGCGTGCAATTGCTCATGTATGTCTCTGCCGTGATGTATCCATTGGCATTGATGCGCGAAAAATTGCCAAAGATTGCCTGGCTGGTAGAGTATAATCCTATGGCTTATATTATTGAAACGGCGCGATATATGTTATTGGGTGAGGGCACTATTAGTGCCTTTGGTATCATTTTTACAACAGCCGTCACCGTCATCCTCTTTTTTCTAGGAATTATTATATTTAACCGAACCGAGAAAACCTTTATAGATACCGTATAATAATGTCTGATACCATACTTAAAGCATCTCATATTAGCAAACAATACCGATTGGGTCTGGTGGGTACAGGTACGATGAGTGATGACTTGAAACGTTGGTGGCATAGATTGCGTGGAAAAGACGACCCTTTTTTACAAGTGGGAGATGTGAATGATCGCAGCACTAAGGCGACGAGTAACTATGTTTGGGCTCTGCAGGATATCAACTTTGAAGTGAAACGCGGTGAGGTCTTGGGTATTATTGGAAAAAATGGTGCCGGAAAATCAACCTTACTAAAAATATTGTCTCGAGTCACTGGGCCAACAACTGGCGAAATTAAAACCAGAGGTCGCATTGCCTCTTTATTAGAAGTAGGAACTGGCTTTCATCCCGAATTAACCGGTCGAGAGAATATCTATCTCAATGGAGCCATATTAGGGATGACCAAGACTGAAATTAGAGCCAAAGAAGAAGAAATTATTGAATTTAGTGGCTGTGAACGCTATGTGGATACCCCTGTAAAACGCTATTCTTCTGGGATGCGGGTACGATTGGCATTTGCGGTAGCCGCCTTTTTAGAACCCGATATTTTGGTGATCGATGAGGTGTTAGCTGTTGGTGATGCCGAGTTTCAAAAGAAAGCCGTAGGTAAAATGCAGGACATTTCTAAAGGCGAAGGACGCACCGTACTGTTTGTAAGTCATAATATGGCGGCTGTGAAAAGTTTGTGCACACGGGCGATCGTGTTAGAACATGGGAAGGTGGTGTTTGAGGGGAATCAAGATGATGCGGTAGAGTTTTATTTAAACTCAAACTATCAAAAGGGTTCAAGTCAAAAGTCTTATTATTTTGATAAAAATGAATTTGAAGATGTGACTTTTAGTATAAAGCATATAGGAATTCATGGATTTAGTAAAGATTATGAAAGTCCAATAAATCGAAAAGATTCCGTAATTATTAGCATAGATATTGAGAAGAGTGAAAATGACAAAATCGTTATTGTATATATCTTCAAAGATTCAAGTGGACAAAAAATATTTGTGACTAATTCTAATTTAGATGGACAGAATATTGCTTATATAGGATCAAAAAAAATCATAATGCGAATTCCGTCTTTGTTTTTTAATGAAGGTGTTTTTGCTATTGATATTATGATAACTGATGGGAAAAAATTACTATTTAATTCCAATGATGTTCTAAAATTTGTCATACTCGAGGAAGAAAAAGTATTAGGGGAATGGATGGGAAAATCTCCAGGATTTTTAAAACCAAGGTTTTCATGGGAATTTTAAATCTATTCAATAAAAATAAAAACAAACCACTTGTATTTTGCATAGGGATGAATAAAACAGGAACGACTTCGTTGGGTGTTTTTTTTGAAAATCACGGTTATAAAGTATTTAATCAAGCTAAGGGAGAATTACTTTTGAGCAATTATATAAATGAAGATTTTGAAAAAATAATTAATTCGTGCGAGAAGAGTAAGATGCAAGTTTTCCAAGATGTCCCATTTTCACTTCCCAAAACTTTTAAATATCTATTCGAGTATTTTCCAAATAGCAAATTTATACTGACCGTACGAAGTTCTCCTGAGGAGTGGTATAATTCTATTTTGAAATTCCATTCAGAATTTTATCATAACGGTCAAAAACCTACGCTAGAATCTTTAAAGAATTCAAATTATGTCTATAAAGGGTGGTCATGGGATTTAATGAATAATGTTTTTTTTGATAACAATATCGAACTATATAATAAAGAAGTATTAATGAAAAAATATAAGGACCATATAAATGATGTCCAAAACTATTTCTCGGTAAATGAGTCAAAAGATAGATTAATAACAATTAATCTCTCTGAAAAGAACGATTTTGAAAAATTAATCACTTTTTTAAAAATAAAAACAATAGCTAAGAATTTCCCGAGAATTACATCTAAAGATATTGTAGCTAAAAATTATACATGTAATTTTTTAGAAAAATAAAAATGCTAAAGAAGTTTAAATATTATATTAAAAAGAAGTTTAGAAAAACACCTAGTGGTCAAAATGCACAGATTGCTAAATCTAAATATTGTCCTGTATGCGATGAACAGGTAATTATAAGTCCTTTTCTTTATGAGTATTACTTTGGTAAGTTCTTTGAGCATGGATTTGTTTATTCACCTTTTTTGTTCGAAACTTTAAATTTAAAATATTATAAATGTGATAATTGTGGAGCATCAGACAGGGAGAGATTAATTGCTCTTTTTATTAAAAAACATATAGGAAATAAAGATAATTCATTAAAATTATTGGATTTGGCACCCGCTAAGTCTTTGTCTAAGTTTATATCTAGGCTGAAAAATATAAACTATCGAACTGCTGACTTATTTATGGATAATGTCGATGATATTGTAGATATAAAAGATATGCATATTTATGATAATAATAGTTTCGATATGTTCATCTGTTCACATGTTTTAGAGCATATTGATGATGATCTAAAAGCTATGTCAGAATTACATCGTATTTTGAAAAAAAATGGTGTTGGCATATTATTAGTGCCGATACTATTAAGCATAGAAAAGTCTGTTGAAAATGAAGAATATTTAGAATCTGAACACTTAAGGTGGAAGTATTTTGGACAAGATGATCATGTAAGAATGTACAGTAAATTTGATTTTACGCAGAGATTAAAAGAATCAGGATTTCATGTTGAACAATTAGGTGTAGATTATTTTTCTAAGACAGTTTTCGAAAATTCAGGTATTGATATGAAATCGGTTTTATATGTAGTAAGACCAGAATAACATTATAATTTTATAAGATAAAATTTGATCAAAGTTTTGAATAGAAAACCTTACACAAAAAACGCAAGTATATGATTCAAGATCCGCTTGTTAGTGTTTGTATGATTACTTATAATCAAGATAAGTATATCAAAAAAGCGTTAGAGAGTATATTAATGCAGAAAACTAAATTTAGTTTCGAAGTAATTATCGGGAATGACTCTTCAACGGATAACACTGACAAAATAATTCGTTCTCTAATTAATGAAACAGCAAGTAGAATAATAATTAAATATATCAACCGAAAAGATAATATCGGTATGACTGCAAATCTTACTGATATTCTTGGATCCTCTAGAGGTAAGTATATTGCATTATGTGAAGGGGATGATTATTGGACCGATCCATTAAAACTGCAAAAACAAGTAAATTTTTTAGAAGAAAATGAAGATTATAATCTTTGTTTTCATGAGGTAGAGATTTTGGAAGGTGAAATATTTTTAGAAAAAAATATTGCTAAAGAAAGATATAATAATATCAAAAACAAAAGCCATACTCTAATTGACTTGCTAACTCAAGGTAACTTTATTCATACCGCTTCTGTTATGTACAGAAATCAACCTGTAAATTTTCCTTTTGAATTGAAGTATAGTTCGGTTGCAGATTATTTTTTACACATCATATATACCAATTCAGGAAATATAAAAAAATTACATGAAAAGATGGCAGTTTACAGGCTCGGAGTAGGTGTTTATTCAACATTGAATGATGCGCAAATGCACACCAAAATATTAAATTATCAGTCATGTATTTTGTCATATTTAACTGAGGAACCTCAAAAAGAGATATTATTAAAAAAACAACTTGTCTCTCTGAGTCGAGTTGATGAAGTCCATAAGAAAGAATATTTAGATGTGAACTATCTAGCAAAAAATGTATCTTTTAAAAAGTTTTTTAAAATCCTAATCACCAAAATTAAGATATTGATTAGATGAAAAATATATATATCGTCATCGTTACATATAATGGTATGGCATGGCTGAAGCAATGCCTAGATAGCTGCAAAGAATACCGTGTTATCGTTGTCGATAATAATTCTTCAGATGAATCCGTTAGTTTTATTAAAGTAAACTACCCGGATATAACCTTATTAGAGCAAGATATTAATTTAGGTTTTGGTCAAGCGAATAATTTGGGCATACTGTATGCTCTTGAAAAAGATGCAGAACATGTGTTTTTGCTCAATCAAGATGCCTATTTAGTAGGTAATGTACTCGAAAAGATGGTTAGTATTCAGCAAAAGCAACCTGTATTTGGTGTTCTAAGTCCAATACATATTACTGCTGATAAAAAGAGACTTGATAAAAACTTTTCCTCGTTTATGCTTAAAGAACAAACAGGTCAATTTTATTCAGATTTTGTTTTAGGAAATACTCTTAAAAATGTTTACCACGTTCCGTTCGTAAATGCTGCAGGTTGGTTAATTTCGAAATCTTGTTTAGATACTGTTGGAGGTTTTGATCCTTTGTTTTTTCATTATGGTGAAGATGATAATTATTGTCAGCGTGTATTATATCATGGATTTCATATTGGTGTTGTGCCGAATATTTTTATCATCCATGATAGAACTGAACGGGTTCATAAGAAACTAATTATCTATACTGATGCTTATTATAAGAAGCTAGAGTTAAGTTATAAAGTTCATTATGGGAATATATTGTCTAACAACCATATAGAAAAAAAAATCCACAAGCTCGAACGTTTAATAGTGAAAGCGATATTACAATTTAAGTTAAATCGTATTTCGCATTATAAAAAAGAGCTCAGGATATTAAAAAGTTTAAGGCCATTAATTGAAAAAAGTCGTGAGAAAAATGTCACTAAAGGGAGACATTATTTACAAAATTAATTTACTTTTTTTAATGCTGTATCACAAATTTAGAGTCTTAGAGCATATATTTTAAAAGGATGAATTGGTGTCAAATTATTTATACTTGTCAAAAAAACATAAATTTACAGTATGCGTTTGTTTAAGAAATCACCCAAGATATTCTGTATTGGTCATAATAAGACGGGAACCACCACCATTGAGACGGTTTTAAAACAAATGGGTTATACCAAAGGAAACCAAGTGAAAGGCGAATTGCTTTTAAAGTCTTGGCATCAACGGGATTTTAAAACCATTATTGCGTTTTGTAAAAAAGCTCAAGCTTTTCAGGATATTCCCTTTTCCCTTCCATATACCTATCAACATTTAGATCTCGCATTTCCAAATGCAAAGTTTATTCTCACGGAGCGGGATTCAACCGAGCAGTGGTATGAATCCTTAACACGCTTTCATTCTAAACTATGGGCTGATGGAAAACGAATTCCTACCGCAACTGATTTGAAAAATACGCCGTATCGTGAGCAAGGTTTTGCTTATAGTTTTGCCAAAAATGTTTACGGTACTCCTGACGATAATATTTACGACGAGAATGTTTTAAAGGCCTTTTATGAGCAGTATAATGCAACGGTTAAAAACTACTTCAAAAGTCGCCCTGAAAAATTAGTGGTAATCAATGTGTCAAATGCCAAAGACTATGGTAAATTGTGTACGTTTTTAAATCAACCACCAATAGGTGATGATTTCCCTTGGATGAATAAAACCTTAGATGTAAAACGAAAGCAGTGATCAACGTAACAAAAACATTTTTGCCACCACAAAACGACTATCAAGCATTATTAAAAAAGGCTTGGGAGACGGGTTGGATGACCAATAGAGGTGTTTTGGTACAAGAATTAGAACAAAAATTAAAAGAGCATCTTCAGGTTCCCAATGTCATTGCCATGACCAATGGGACCTTGCCTTTACAAATCGCCATAAAAGCTTTAGGTCTCAAAGGTGAAATTATTACCACACCCTTCTCTTATGTAGCGACAACAAGCAGTATTGTTTGGGAAGGATGCACTCCGGTATTTGTAGATATCCATCCAGAATATTTAACCATAGATGAGACCAAGATTGAAGCGGCTATTACGCCTGAGACCTCGGCTATTCTAGCAACGCATGTGTTTGGTAATCCCTGTGATGTCGAGGCGATTGAGATGATTGCAAAAAAACACCAATTGAAAGTCATTTATGATGCCGCCCATTGTTTTGGGGTCACCTACAAAGGGCAGTCCATTTTTACTTATGGCGATGTGAGTACGTGTAGCTTTCATGCTACCAAATTATTTCATACTGGAGAAGGAGGCGCGCTCGTATGTCAACCAGAGTATTACAATACAATGTATGACCATCATAATTTTGGGCACGACGGACCCGAAGCTTTTCATGGGCTTGGGATCAACGCTAAAATGAGCGAACCCCAAGCTGCTATGGGTCTTGCGGTTTTGCCGTATATGTCTCATATATGTGCTCGACGTAAATTTGTAGTAGAGCGTTATTCTAATGGATTAGGCTCAGAAGATATTCAGTTATTAAAATTACGTGATGGCGTAGAATGGAACTATTGCTATTACCCAGTAATATTTAAAAATGAAGCGGTTTTGATGAAAGTAAAGACGGCTTTAGAGAAGGAAGCTATTTTTGCAAGACGGTATTTTTATCCAAGTCTCGATACTTTGCCATATGTTGATCATTCAGAACCATGCCAATTATCCCACAAAATTTCGGCATGTGTGTTATGTTTACCACTTTATGTAGATTTAGATCGTCAGGATGTGGATAGAATAATTAAAATAATAAACGCGAATATATGTTAGTTGTTGGAGCTAGAGGTTTTGCGAATGAAATTTTAGAAGTATTACATCAAATGAATCAAACTGATGGTTTGGTTTTTTATGATGATATAAATATGATTTCTTCAGGTAAAATACATGATAAATTCCCTGTTTTAAATTCTTTTGAAGAAGCCAGTGCGCATTTCTTAAGGGAAGATAAGCGCTTTATTTTAGGTTTGGGTAATCCAAAACTGCGAAAACAAATGTACGATGCTTTTACCGCATTGGGTGGCGTGGTAACAAGCACAGTGAGTACAAATACATCTATTGGGCACTATGGTATTGCTATTGGAGAGGGATCAAATATCTTTGATCGAGCCGTACTATCGTCTCATGTAAGTCTTGGGATTTGCACTATTGTATACTATGGTGTCATTCTTACCCATGATACTCAAATTGGTAATTTTGTGGATATTTCTCCAGGTGCCATTTTACTTGGTAGAAGTAGCGTTGGGGATTATACACAAATTGGAAGTCATGCAACAATTTTACCAGATATTTCCATTGGAAAAAATGTGGTAGTTGCGGCAGGTGCTGTCGTGACCAAAAACGTACCAGATAATTGTATGGTGGCGGGAGTTCCGGCCGAAATAAAAAAAACTTTGAAACCATTGCCGTTTTAATTATGAGCAATAAACCTCTTTTGAGTGTGTGCATGATCACTTATAATCATGAGTTATACATCAAACAGGCTATTGAAGGTGTACTCATGCAAGAGACGTCTTTTGACTTTGAATTAATTGTTGTTGATGATTGTTCACCAGATAACACTGAAATAATTGTTAATAGTCTCATTGAGACACATCCTCAAGGATCATTGATTACCTATACAAAACAGACCGAAAATAAAGGCATGTATGATAATTTTTTATATGCTTTGAACGCCTGTAAATCTGAATTTGTGGCACTCTGTGAAGGCGACGACTATTGGATAGATCCTAAAAAATTACAAAAGCAAGTGGCGTTTTTAGAAGCAAATCCTGCTTTTGAAGTGTGTTTTACAAATACGAGAGTAATCAACTCAAATACTGACATTGTAAAAGACCAATTAATGGGTGACGATCGCATGGAGATATATGAACATAAAGATCTTCCCATTTGGGCACCTACCTTAACTCGAGTATTTCGGAATCGCGATTTTAGTACTGTTCCATCGGCTCCAGGATTAGATAATATCATGTTACTGTGGCAATCTAAATTTGGGAAAATAAAGTTATTAAATACTGTAACCAGTGCCTATCGGTTGCACAGTGGAGGTGTTTATAGCGCCCAATCTGAAGGGCGACGAAAAGAACATATGCTCGTGACGAATCTAGTGAGTTTGGGCTTAATCGAAAAGGCTTTATATGCTAAATATTTTGGGATGCTTTTCAAAAATTTGATTGAAATTTACTATCTCGACGTCACTATGTATAGCGCTAATAAGCTCAAAATTAAAAATGGATATAGAACGTATAAAAATGACATGCCTTTGTCGTTGCGACTGAAGATACAAATGGTTTTTATCTTTTTGAATATGAATGTCATTTGGGGCTACAAACGAAATAAGAAGTTTATATTGAGGGTCTTAAATAAGGTATTTATTTACTAATTTTAATTTCATGATTCAAGAACCATTGATATCTATAATCATTCCAACATTCAATCGTGCACATCTAATTGGCGAAACCTTAGATAGTATTTTGAATCAATCCTATCGTAATTGGGAATGCATTGTTGTAGACGATGGCTCAACTGATAATACAGATACGTTGCTAAAAAGCTATACTGAATTAGATCCACGATTCAAATATGTGAAACGTCCAAATTCGTATTTGCCTGGTGGTAATGGTGCTCGTAATTTTGGGTTTTCCATGAGCAAAGGCGAATTCATCAATTGGTTTGATAGTGATGATGTGATGAATGAGGACTTGCTGAAATTTCAATTGTCATCAATTAAAAAACCTGAAATTGATGTTTCCTTGTGTCAAGCAGTTGCATTTAAAAGTGAGTTAACCAAAACGAAACCATTAAAACAAATAGCGCCTGATAGTAAATTTACGTTACATAATTACATAATTAATAATGTGGTTTGGTTAACACCCGCAGCGCTTTGGAGACGAAGTTTTTTAGTAACAATGAACACTTTATTTGATGAAGAATTGAAAGCTGCTCAAGAATGGGAGTTTCATTGTCGCATATTAAATAAGCAGCCAAATGTTGCAGTGCTAAACATAGAGCTTATTTATGTAAGAGAACATGAAGGCAGTATTACTTATGATGGAAGTGATGTAAAGCGATGGCATTATTTTGTAGCACGTCTAAAACTTTATAATAATCCTAAAATACGTTTAGATAATCCCACGAAGCTTTATTTAAAAGGCTATCTTTTATCTGCGTTTAAGCAATTTGTGATTCATCGAAATTTTAAATGGGCGTTTCGTGCCTTTTTTAATTATATTATGAAAGATTCGCTCATTTCTGTAAAATCCAAGTTAATGGCCTTCTTATTTATGGTGTCTTTTTTAGTGTTCAATAAAGGTTATCATTTGTCAAAAAAAATAAAATGAACCAATCAACACCTATGATATCAGTTATTATCCCGACCTATAATCGTGCGCATATTATAGGCGATACCTTGGCGTCAATAAAGGCACAAACCTATCCGAATTGGGAATGTATAGTCGTTGATGATGGCGGTGATGACGACACGGCATTGGTTATGGGAAAATTCACTGAGACCGATCACCGATTCCGTTATTTTTCAAGACCTGAAAATAAAATTAAAGGGCCATGTAGTTGTAGAAATTTTGGGTTTCAAAAAGCAAAAGGTACATTTATTAACTTTTTTGATAGCGACGATCTCTTTAAGCCATTTGCTTTTGAGCATTGGTTGAAAGAGTTTCATCCAAAAACAGATGCTGTGGTGGCTAAAACAGAATTAGTCGATTTCAATAGTCTGACAATAATGAAGA
The DNA here is from genome assembly GCF_900104785.1 of Formosa sp. Hel1_31_208. Taxonomy (NCBI): domain Bacteria; kingdom Pseudomonadati; phylum Bacteroidota; class Flavobacteriia; order Flavobacteriales; family Flavobacteriaceae; genus Formosa; species Formosa sp. Hel1_31_208. The sequence goes on along the minus strand of NZ_LT629733.1, from coordinate 2,984,105 downwards.
CTTATGAGATTTACTCAGAAACCTTATTAGAAGATTTTTTTATTGGTAAGATTAATTTTTTTGTGTGTGGACCATTATGGCGCCAATCGTTCTTAGTGACTCAGCAACATCTATTTGATGAACAATTAACCAATGGTGATGACTGGGATTTCAATCTGAGACAATTATATAGAAATCCTCGACTAGAATTTTTAGATGAGGCACTCATGCAAAATAGAGTGCATGCTAATTCTTTATCTAAAGAACGGTCTAAACTGAACAAATTAGAACTAATATCTTATTTTAATTCCATGGACTGCCACCTAAAAGAAGTGAAGCAATTTGAAAACGTCAATAGTTCCAGGGTTAATAATTATTTGATGTCAAGGTATAGTGCTTATTTGATATTAGCATTAAAGCATAAGTTTCATGTGCATTTTTTCCTATTTCGGAGATTGATTATTCAGGAATTCAAACTAAGTTATTATTGTCAAATGCTAAAGACCACTTTGGGCTATATGTCTTATCTGTTATTTAAAAAAGGATATCGATTTCTTAATTTTAAATCCAGAGAGAATTGAAACCATTAATTTCTATAATTATTCCGGTTTACAATAGATCGAATTTAATTGGGGAGACACTCGATAGTATATTAGTTCAAACCTATCCGAATTGGGAGTGTATTATTGTTGATGATGAATCAACTGATGATACCTGTACCGTTGTGCACGAATATATTCAGAAAGATGCTCGTTTTAAGTTATTTTCCAAACCTAACAAGTTGCCTAAAGGACCATCTGCTGCAAGAAATTATGGGTATTTAAAAAGTCAAGGCGATTACATTAATTGGTTTGATTCTGATGATCTCATGTTGGCCAATAAATTAGAAATAGATATAGAGCATCTCAAATCGGGTGACTTTGATTTTACAATTAGCCAATCTTCTTTTTTTGTTACTGCAGGAGTGCCAAAAAAGGTGTTTTGGAACCCAGAAATTTGGAGTGAAGACCCAGTAAATGATTTTATCAGAAAACAGATTGGATGGGGTGTCAATTCGCCATTGTGGAAACGCGAAAGTTTGGAGCGTGTGCAACTCACGTTTGATGAGACACTGCTTACAGCAGATGATTTTAAGTATCATGTGCAGGCCTTGCAAAATGGATTACAGCCAATTATCATAGATAAAACTTTGGTCAATATCCGTGAGCATTCCGAGCGGTTAAATGAGCACAGTAATAAATCACCTTATAAACTTTTAGTATACACCTATTTAATAAAAAATAGGAAGGCCTTAGCTTTAAACCCAAAATCAATTCAATACTTAAACTGGCATTTTCTAAGATATTATTCAGGGATTGTTAAAAGTAAAAATTTCAGGTTAAGCTTTATAATGCTATTAAAATGCCTAGGGCATGCATTTAAACTTAAAACCAAAAAGAAAGTCTTTCAATTGTTTTGTGCTGGTCTTATATATTATATTTTTGGAATAGGATATAAGTTATTGGACTATTAAACATGTAGAGTCCGAATAGCATTTTAATGATATAAATTCCATATGTGGTCTCATGCAATCGAGTATAATAAAGCAACCAATACTACCTACCAAACAGCAATTTGCGAAAATTGATGCCCCTCATGAGCTCAATTTAGAAGCCATATGTGTGTTTGCGGCAACAGGTTTTTTTCTTGACGAGGATACCTATTGGAAAGATGTAGTGTGTTTGTCTCCGGCCCATGATCATCATTTCGATGAACACAACAGACGTATTAAAAGTGAATCGAACTTTGAATGGCATTACAGTCCGAGAGATATTTCATTTGAACAAGCCTTAGAAGAATATGTGCAATTACTCTCTAGCATCACAAAAGCTCAAATTGGGGATCAGCCTGTAATCTTACCCTTATCTGGTGGTCTCGATAGTCGAAGTCAGGCACTCATTCTAAAACATTTAAAAAACCCTGTTCATGCCTTTAGTTATGCCTTTCAAGATGGGTTTCCTGAACATAAAATAAGCAAACACATTGCTGAGGTTTGTGATTTTAGCTTTGAGTCTTTTAAAATCCCTAAGGGCTATTTATGGGACTGCATTGACGATTTGGCACAACTAAATCACTGCTATTCTGAATTTACACATCCGAGACAAATGGCGGTTTTAAATCAATTAAAATCCATGAAAGGGCTATTTTCTTTGGGACATTGGGGCGATGTGCTCTTTGATAAAGGCGTTCCAAAAGACACAGAAGAAAAGGAGCTTATTCCTATATTGCTAAAGAAAATGCTGAAACCTGGAGGCCTCGAACTCGCAGCGCAATTATGGCAATCTTGGAATCTCAAAGGCGATGTGAAGAGCTATGTGATGTCGAGGGTCGAGACGTCCCTATCAAACATTAAGATTGATAATTTAAGTGCAAAAGTGAGAGCGTTTAAAACCTCACAATGGGCACATCGCTGGACCACAACTAATTTGAGTGTCTTTGAGGCCGCCCACCCCATAAGTTTGCCTTATTATGATCAAAGAATGATTGAATTTATTTGCACAATTCCTGAAGCATACTTGGCTGATAGACGTTTGCAGATTGCACACTTAAAACAGGATAAAGCCCTTGCAAATATCACCTGGCAAGCGCAAAAACCATTCAATTTAAATACCTATCCATATAATAAAGCCCCTTATAATTTACCCTATAGAATTATAAATAAAGCGCAACGAGAGTTTAATGCTTTAATGGGAAAACCATATATACAACGTAATTTTGAATTACAATTCTTAGGCTCTGAAAACGATGAACAGCTGCGTCACTATCTTTTTGAAACGTCATTTTTAGAATTTGTACCGAAAGACATCGTTGAGCAAACGTATCATAAATTTAAAACAGCCCACTATGTGCGGTATTCACATCCAACGAGTATGCTGTTAACCTTGTCGCTATGGCATAAACATTTTTCCAAATCCTAAGCTATGAAGTTATCAGTCATCATACCTGTTTTTAATGGAGCCGATTTTATTCAGAAATCATATAATTCTATCATGCATCAAAACCTCGACGATTTTGAATTGCTGTATGTGAATAATAATTCTAAAGATGAATCTGTAGCCCGTATTCAGGAGCTTGTCAATACTGATACCAGAGTGAAATTATTGCAGCAGCCTAAACAAGGTGCCGCTGCAGCCCGAAATATGGGCATAGCACACGCAAAAGGGGACTATGTATATATATTTGATGTGGATGATGAAATATATCCGAATGCCCTAAATAAAATGATGGCCGTATTAGATCAATACGAAGACCGATATGCGGTTTTTGGGAAAATGGTGAAATCGCATCGCGGTATTTCTGAAACTCAGAAACCCAAAGACGAATCGGATGAAGTGGTTTTAAAAGATAAACCATTTTGGGGCTTGCACTGGTTTTCAAATTTAAAAGATGTTGTTGGCCCTCCAGCTTTTTTGTATCGAAGCACAGTATTTGAAAAGATTGGAATTTATAATGAAGGCATTAAAAATACCGAAGACACCGCATTTGATATCAAGTTAGGGATGACCTGTGATATAGCGTTTTTAGATAGCTATGTGTATTTGTATTTTAAGCATGCACTCTCAACCATTGAAATGGCAAAAAAGAAAGAAAATCTTACGGCTTTACATTGGACGCGCTTTGTGAAATCCCATTTGCCATTTTACTTAGAAAATGAGGTACCGCTCAAATACAAATCGTTGCTGTATACCTACTTGTATCAAACCACTGGCAAACGCATATATGAAACTAAAGGCATTGGTCAACGACAATTAGTACTTCAAGAGATTAAGGAAGACATCGCTCCAGTGACATTTCCAATACTTTTGCGCTTATTATTAGGGATGTTGATAATATTTCCATTTTCATTTCTACTTAAAATATATGTTTACTACCTTGTTCCTTACTATATAAAAAACCATATCAAAACACTTTAAAGGATTGGCTTAAGCATGAACCGTTTTACCTTTATCATAAAACACGCCTACAAAAAATTACTACTAAATGTCTTGTATAAAGCTTATGTAGTGAACGATTTTGTAATCCAAGCCGATATTAATCAAACGATTAATGTTAGAGGTTGTTCGGTGACACCAGATACACTAGAGAAGAAATTCTATCATTTAATGTTGTACTACCCAGACTTTGCCTTTATCTTTTTTTGGCGCATTAAACGCAGTGGTCATAAATGGAAACATTGGTTCACCAAAGACCTTCCCTGTAAACTGTTTAGAAGCACTAAAATTGAAGGCGGAATGATGTGTTATCATCCCTTTGCAACAGTAATAAATGCGAAGTCTATAGGTAAAAACTTCCAATTCCGAAATGGATTGACCATAGGGAATAAAGGCAACGATAATAGTCTAGTACCAACCATTGGAAATGATGTCACTGTAGGTGCCAATGTTGTGATAATTGGTGACATTACAATTGGAAATCATGTGGTTATTGGAGCGGGTTCTGTCGTCGTAAAAGATGTGCCTTCAAACAGTATAATTGCAGGGAATCCCGCAAGAGTTATTAAGCAAATCGACAAAACATAGCATGTCAAAAAAAATACGTGTTTTATATACCATATCTAATTTTGATACGTCAGGCAGTGGGAAATCTGTCTATGATTTGGTAAAACATATAGATAGAGATGTGTTTGAGCCCGAAATATGTTGCACCCGAGATGACGGCTTGTTCTTTAAAGAGGTCGAAAAATTAGATGCTAAAATTCATATCTTCCCCTTCAAAACGAACTATAGACCTTGGCTTAGCTTTCCGTTTAGGGTATTGAAAATAAAACGATTTTTTAAAGCGCAGCAATTTGATCTCATACATTCATGGAATTGGAGTTCTGATATTTCCGAACCTTTAGCAGCGAGACTTGCCGGAATACCCTATATCTATACAAAAAAAGCAATGGGATGGGGTAATAAGTATTGGACATGGAAATCTAAATTAAGCACTAAAATTATTGCAGTCAATCGGGATATGATGGTACAATATTTTGCAGATATGATGGATAAAGTGGTTCGATTTCCATTGGCAATAGATACAGAGGTGTATAAACCTTCTGCAATTGTATCCGATATATCTAAAACGACCTATTTTAAAACAGATGATTTTGTGATTTTGTCTATTGCAAATTTAGTGGCTGTAAAAGGGATTGAAGTTCTTATTGAAGCTGTCGAGCAGTTAAATGATGATCACATAAAGGTACTTATCGTTGGAAATGACACGAATGACTATGGCAGACATCTTAAAGAACACTACAAAGCCAATAATAATATTGTATTTGCGGGCAAGCAATTGGAAGTAAGACCATTTTTGGAGCTGGCAGATGTATTTGTGATACCCACTAAAGATGAAGGAAGGCGTGAAGGGATTCCGAATGCACCTTTAGAAGCTATGGCATCAGAATGTGTTGTTTTAGGTTCTAATGTGTCGGGTGTAAAAGATATTCTGAACGCATTTCCCGAGTGCTTATTTAAAGCTAGTGACGTAAAGGAATTGGCTGAAAAAATTAAAGAAGTGAAACAGATGTCTCAAAATGACAGATCAAACCTTGCTTCGAGAATGAGGCAACAAGTGATTAAAGAATTTTCAATTGAAACCTTTCTTAAAAATCACGAAACCTTATATTTAAGTATTGTAAAACAAGAGTAATGGGTACTGCTAATCAGAATAATTGGACATCTAAACATCCGGAATATTTACCGGATTTCATCATTGGAGGTGCCATGAAATCTGGGACAACAAGTATACATGCCATATTAGATGCCCATCCAGAAGTAGCCATAGCGCGAGATGAATTAGGCTTTTTTGATATCGACAGTATGTTACAACATCCCGATTTTAACTTTTATGATGCGAAACATAAGGTCTGGTTGCGCCAGTCTATGGAGCAACATCCAGAATTATTATGGGATTGGTACCATTCAAAATTTAAAGACCTTAAAACCACCTCCAATTGTGTTGGGGAAGATTCTACGTCCTATTTAGCTTCTAGGATTGCTGCAAAACGGATTAGTATGCAGGATAAACCCATTAAGTTGATTTTTATGTTGCGCCACCCAACAAAACGTGTCATTTCAAATTATCTCCATAAATTAAAATCGGGTCGCGCAATTTATTCGCTGGAAGAGACGCTACGATACGCTCCAAATAGTATTATAGAAAGGAGTTTGTACAAAGAACAGCTAGAGTTTTATTATAAACACATACCTTTCGATAGAATCAAAATTGTGTTGTTTGAAGATTTTATTCAGAATAAAGAAGCAAGTATTAAAGCTATTTGTGATTTTTTAAACATCAATTTTGATGCCTTTGATAAGACGGTGTTCGATACCCATTCTAATAAAACAAAAGTCCCAAAATATATTGGTCTGCAGTTGTTTAGAAACCGATTATTGAAAAAGACTGGCAACTATAGATATTCCAATTTTTTACCAATTCAACCTAGTTTTCAAGTGCGTATGCCCTTGTGGATGAGGGTGACAGATAAACTGCACAAAAAAATAAACCCTCAAAGTAGCAAGTATACTTTCGAAGCTTCAAAAGATTCGCTACGATGTCTTGACGATTACTTTAAAACGGAGCTTGAAGGGATTGATGACCTTGTGAAGAAAGAGGTCTATTCAAAATGGTTTAAAGACGAATAAAGACAATATGCTATTTAACTCTCTTGATTTTGCTGTTTTTTTGCCTATAGTTTTTATACTGTATTGGTATATCGTCCATCGGTCATTAAATCTGCAAAACTTAGTTTTAGTCATTGTAAGTTATGTGTTCTATGCCTGGTGGGATTACAGGTTTTTAGCGCTTATAGCCATAAGTACACTCATAGATTTCTTTGTAGCTAAAGCCTTAAAGAAAGAAGACAAGCAAAAACGCAGAGCCTATCTTTTAGTGTTGAGTTTGTTGGTGAACCTTGGAATGTTAGCCTTTTTTAAATACTACAACTTTTTTATAGACAGTTGGGTTGACGCCTGGCAAATGTTTGGGATTCATATGCAAACATCTACCTTAAATATCATACTTCCCGTTGGGATTTCATTTTATACATTTCAAACCTTAAGTTATACCATTGATGTGTATCGGAAAAAAATTGAACCGACCCATAGTTTAGTTCAGTTTGCGGCTTTCGTGTCCTTTTTTCCGCAGCTCGTCGCTGGTCCTATTGAACGGGCTTCTCATTTATTACCGCAGTTTAATAAAAAACGGATATTCAATTTCGAAATGGCAATGAGCGGTTTCTACTTGATTATTTGGGGCTTATTTAAAAAAGTTGTTATCGCCGATAACTGTGCGTTTTTCGTCAATCAAATCTTTGATGGTGCTACAGGTTATTCGTCTGCAGAATTGTTTTTAGGTGCTTTGCTGTTCGGATTTCAAATCTATGGTGATTTTTCAGGCTATTCTGATATCGCCATTGGAGTGGCGCGATTATTCGGGTTTTCATTAATGACGAACTTTTCATTTCCGTATTTTTCCAGAGATATCGCAGAGTTTTGGCGACGCTGGCATATATCTTTGTCAACCTGGTTTAGAGACTACCTCTATATTCCTCTGGGTGGTTCAAGAGGGAACCGTCTAAAACAACTAAGAAATGTATTCATTGTATTTCTCGTTAGCGGATTTTGGCACGGGGCTAATTGGACCTTCATTATCTGGGGAACCGTTCATGCACTCCTCTTTTTACCCTTACTTCTAGCGAAAAGAAATCGCATCCATGTGGATACAACACGCATGTCATATGCTCAAATCCCTAAACTATTGCTCACATTTATCTTGGTGACCTTAGCATGGATCTTTTTTAGAGCCGATACAGTGACGATCGCATGGCAATTCCTAATAGATATCTTTAGCTTTAATGGTGTTGGTTTAGATGTTTTCGTCAAAAGCTCCAAAACGATCTTATTCTCACTAATAATTTTAACAAGTATTCTTATCTTGTTAGTGTTTGAGGGATGGGCTGTTCAGCATAATAAAAAAGAAGTGGTATTGTCAAAATATACCGCAATACTAATAACGCTATTAATTTGTTTTATGGGTGTGTTTAAGAACCCATCAGACTTTATTTATTTTCAATTCTAGTGATGAAGCGATTTTTTAAAAACGTATTGATAGTTATTATTGGGTCGGCTATTCTCGTGTCTGTAATGTCCTATGGGAGTTTATACGCTTTGCGGAAATCAGCATTTTATAAACCCTCTTTTATCGCCAACCATGTGTCACAAGACCAATTTGATTATATCATCTTAGGATCGAGTACAGGTTTAACCACACTTCATACAAAAGCCATTGATTCAATAATTGGAACTACGGGATTAAATTTGGCCATGGATGATACAGGTTTGTCGAGCCAATATATCATGCTACAACATTTTATAGCACAAGGGAAAAAGTCAAAATATTGCATCTTGGCGCCAAGTGCATCGAGTTTTGATGTGAACTATAAGGATGTTAGTGATAATGATTATCGATTTATGCCGTTTGCAAACGAATCTTATGTTCATGACTATTACAAAAGATATAATAGCAGAAGAGCAGAACTTCTCAGTGGATCAAAGTGGGCTCCTTTATTAGGCGTGTCCTATTATAATACTGAGGTGTTCTACCCTTCACTTCTAAGTATATTCAATTCTGAAAAACGAAATCGTTTTGATGATAGAGGCAATTATACTTATCCCGCAACACAACGGACTGCTGAAACAATAACCACGACGACTGCACTTAAGATTGAATTTAAAAATGCGGATATTGAAAACATAAGAGCATTATGCGAATTAAATGGTATGGAATTGATTTGTTATTTTTCGCCCATGCAAAACAAAGAAATAGTCACTCAAAATTTAAACTATAAGATCATTAATCATAGTAATTTATTAGATAACACTATGTATTTTTACGATGCTATTCACGTTAATCACAAAGGGAGAGAGATTTCAAGTGCAAGATTTGCAAATGAATTTAATGTGATGATAGAATAGACCTAAATGTTCTAATGAAACATCAAAAGAAAATAGCTATTTACTCTGGTGATATACCAAGTACAACCTTTATTGAGCGCCTTATTCTGGGTGTGTCTCGGTCTAACCATAAACTTTATGTATTTGGCTTTTTAAAAAAAAGCATACCGGTTTATCAGGGTTCGGTTGCCGTAGTAGGGTATAAGAATACCAAAATTCATAAAGCGTTTCATTTATTAAAATATAGCGTTTTGCTATTCATCTTTAAACGTCAACAAAAATCTAAACTTGATCACATACTTAAAGCGCGCTCTCGTAATGCGTTATCAGATAAAGTGAAGTACTATCCCGTATTATGGCATCAACCAGATATTTTTCATCTGCAATGGGCTAAAGGGTTGGAGGACTGGATCTGGGTGAAAGAGTTTGGAATGCAACTGGTATTAAGTCTTCGTGGGGCACACATTAATTACTCTCCTATTGCCGATAAGGACATAGCAACTATGTATCACAATTATTTCCCTAAAGTCGATGCGTTTCACGCAGTGTCTAAAGCTATAGCTGTTGAAGCTGAAAAGTATGGCGCCCAAAAGGAAAAAATAAATGTGGTTTATAGTGGTTTAGATGTGGTACCAAAACACGTTGAAAACATCAAAACAAATGATGTATTTAACATCCTTTCCGTTGGAAGATCGCATTGGGTGAAAGGCTATACCTATGCCTTGGATGCGTGTAAGATTTTAAAAACTGCAAATTTCAACTTTAAATATACCATCATAGGTGCTGCTGAAAATATTGAATTAGCGTATCAAATCCATGATTTAGGACTTCAGCATAATGTGGAGCTACTTGATTATATGTCGTTTAGTCGAGTGCAAGAGTCTATTTATCAATCAGATATATTACTACTATCAAGTATTAAAGAAGGTTTGGCCAATGTGGTTTTAGAAGCCATGTCATTAAAAACGCTGGTCTTATCTACTGATTGTGGTGGAATGAATGAAGTCATCACCAATGGTGTTAATGGCTATTTAACACCTATTCGAGACCCTGAAACCATGGCGCAACATATAATTGAGATAGCCAATTTGCCTGAAGATATCAAAGAAAAGGTGCGTGAGCAAGGCCTAAAAAGAATACAATTAAATCATACAACCAGTCAAATGGTCAATGATATGATTGCATTATATGACGGACTCTAATAATTGAAGTGCATGTCTAAAACTAAAACACAAAAAACCACAATAGGGATTGTATTGTCAACAGTTCCTCGGTATTCTGAGACCTTTTTTAGAAATAAAATTAAAGGTTTACAGAGCAATGGGTTTGAGGTGGTGTTATTTGTAGATTATCGCACTGACGATGATCAAGATTTTCCGTGTAAGGTTGTGGTTGCACCTAAATTTGATGGCCATATACTTAAGGTATTATGGATTAGTCTGTTTACTTTTTTAAAATGTTTGACGGTGTATCCAATACAAACGATACAACATGTCAAAGCTGATCGTACTGATGGTATAAGGTTGAGAAGTCGATTGAAACGATTGATTTTAAATCAGTTTTTATTTTCTAAACAATTAGATTGGTTACATTTTGGGTTTGGTATGTTAGCTGAAGGTAGAGAGAATGTCGCTAGCGCTATAGATGCTAAAATGGCCGTTAGTTTTCGCGGATTTGATTTGTATCTCTCTCCGCTGAAACATAAAAATTGCTATGATTTATTATTTCGAAAGAACGCACAATATCACGTGTTATCGCAAGAAATGAAACAGGATTTAATGGCTTACCATATTGAAGCCCAAAACATAAGAGTAATTACACCAGCGATCAATACCGATTTTTTCTATTCGGAAAAACAATCACATAGCAATGAGGTGACACAAATAGTAACGGTAGCCCGACTGCATTGGAAGAAAGGAATCGTGTATACCCTAGAGGCCATGCAGCTTCTTAAACAAAAAGGCATTCACTTTCATTATACAATTATTGGAGACGGTGAGGAGTTAGAGCGCTTGCAGTTCGCAGTGCATCAGCTTGACTTAAATACTCAAGTGACTTTTGCTGGTAAATTGCCGCAAATAGAGGTTAAAAAGAGACTAGAAGCTTCACATCTGTATGTGCAATATAGCATACAGGAAGGCTTTTGTAATGCCGTATTAGAGGCGCAAGCTATGGGATTAATGACTATCGTATCTAATGCTGAAGGTTTAAGTGAAAATGTGTTGCATGAAAAGTCGGGTTGGGTGGTGCCTAAGCGTCAGCCGAAGCAATTAGCGCAACGTATTATTGACGTCATCAACCTGTCTTCAAAAGATCAAGAACACATAAGGACATTTGCTGTGGCCAGAGTGCGAAATGAATTTAATTTAATGAAACAAAATCAGGCCTTCGTCCATTTTTATAATAACTGATCTAGTTTCTATAATGAGATAGAGCTTTTAAGTGTTCGTTGTGGTTATTTAATTCATTATATCTATTATTGTAATACATTTTATAAACTAACTATTTACCAAAATCTGAGATGACAAACTACGAATTCATGCGATGGGTGACCTTTTCTCTGATGCCGACACATTTAGTGACCGTTCGCAATGATATCAAACGACTGTTGAAGTCGTATAAAGGAACGAATGGCAAGTGTTCCGTTTTAGATGTGGGTGGTCGAAAATCGCCTTATACGATTAATCTGTCTGCAGATATTACCTTATTAGATGTGCCACAAGAAAGCGGCACAAAAGAAGATTTGAATTTAGGGTTTACAAGCGACATATTAAAAACCATTCAAAAAAAACGAAGTAATATAAAAGACGTTATTATTGAGGATATGACACAATCTACCCTTGATGACGCCTCTTATGACGCCGTTGTTTGTATTGAAGTTATCGAACACGTTGAAGAGGATGACATTTTTGTCGAAAACATAGCAAAGGTTATTGCGGCTAATGGTTGGGCTTATTTTACAACACCTAATGGCGATTATATTAAGAATGAAGGTCCAGACAAAAACCCTGATCATGTGCGCCATTATACAAAGGCTCAGTTACAGACCTTACTCGAAAAACATTTTACTTCAGTGGATGTGCATTATGCGGTAAAAACAGGAAAGTATCGCGTTCAAGGCTTAAAAAGTTTTAAACTCAGTGATCCTTTCGGCATTATAAAATCAATAGGTTCCAATATTATAAATCGATTTGAATCTAGAGGTGTCGGAAAAACGGCCTCAAAAACCGCCCATTTAGTAGCGATAGGATATAAATAACCATGTAATTTGTCTAATAAACAACATAAAGTGATTGTCGTTGGCTTGCCTAAAACAGGAACCTCAACCCTAGCAGTCATGTTGAGAATTCTGAATTATAAAGTCACAGGTCCAGATATACATTATCAATTTCAAGATACCAGCTATTTAGAGAAACAATTTAGCGAATATGACGCATTTCAAGATTATCCATGGTGTTTTGAATGGGAACGATATATCAATAACCCAGAAGTGAAATGTATTATACTACATCGCGATTTTGAATCGTGGTGGAAAAGTTTTTATGACTCTTATGGCAATAAAAATGACAGGTACTTATCATTTAGTTACATGAAACTATCAAAAACGGAAGCGAATAAAGCACTCTTCTTAGACTATTTCAATAGGTATTACAACACAGCCCATAAGTTTACTGAGACATATCCCAAACGCGCATTGAGCACAACGATTAAGACACTGGAATGGACAGAGCTGTGTGATTTTTTAGATGAAAAATTACCTAAAAACATATTGGGAAGGTTAGTAAAGAAACCCCATGTGAATAAGCAGAATTCGAAAACTAGAAAAACAATTAAATTCAAAATATTAAATATGATTAAATATGTATTGCTCAAGATTTTAAGTCAAAAAACTTATCTTAAATTAGGGGTCTTCTTGAGGAAAAACATCAGTTACTAGATAGACAACCTAAATAGAATATAAAGATTTCTTTATTTAAGTTTAAAGAAACAACTAAATTTAGCCTAGTTATTTAAATCGAAGCATCGATTAGAACATATAAACGTCAACCTTGAAAATACTCATCTTATATACTTATAACAAAGGCCTACTGTCTAGTTTTTTTCAAGAACTCTCCATGAAATTGTCCAATGACGGACATACAGTCTTTAATTATTTTTTAAAGCATAGAAAAGAATCCTTTATTCAAAACGGTGTAGAGATTTATGGAGATAAGCGCGGGAGTTATGTCTCAAATTACAAACATATTTATAAGATCATTAAACAGACACAACCCGATGTTATTATTTCAAATTTCAGTTATGTGAATCCGGCCTTATTATTTGGTAAACTGTTGAAAGTAAAAAAAAATATTGTGTGGTTTCATACCGTCTATGGTCATAGTGCGCCGAGTGTATTTAAAGTATGGGTAAAAGCATTGTTTTTGAAAATGGCTGATATAGTCATCGCTAACTCAAAAGTATTAGAGCAAGAGTTGCATTCTATTTATGGTGTAGCTAAAAACAGAACGACTCGTATTCCTTTTTGGACAACTATTTTAGATTTTAAAGCTGATACAGAGTTTTCGGGAATTCATGCTAATAAATCAGTATTAAAAGTTGGTTGTCCCGGACGCTTGGTGGCTGATAAAAACCATGAGGTTGTAATTAATGCGATACATCAATTGAAAAATGAGGACAATCAAATTCATTTATATATTGCTGGAGATGGAGACTATAAGAAGGAGTTAATGAGGAACATAGAGAAACTAGATCTCGAATCTGAGATTACCTTTTTAGGGCAGCTAAATGTGAATGAAATGGCAGCCTTTTACAATCAAATGGATGTTGTTGTATTGCCAAGTTTACATGAAGCATTTGGTTTAGTATTTATTGAAGCGATTGCTTTGGGTATTCCTGTAATAGTGTCTACAGAATTTGGGGCACTTAATTTTATCGACCTAAATACATTTTCGGTTGATACGTTTACTTTTAATCCAAAGTCCGTTGAAGGCTTAAAAGAAAAACTAATGTCATATATTCGTGGAGAAGGATTGTCAAGTGAGTTCTTCAAAGAAATATATCATAAAACTTTTGAAAAAGAGGTCATCTATCAATCCATAAAAAGCGTCATTAATTTGAAGACCGATAACCCTATGGCATAATGTAAATATTGCATCATGTTTTTAATTATAGACACGTAATTCATGCCTTTTTTATTCTTAAAATATTTACAACCTACACATTACTTTAGACTCTGTAATAAGAGTGGTTTTTCGGTATTTCCTGTAGCTGAAGAGCTGCCTGAATCTGTAACATCGAAACTAGAATTAGATGATGGCTTTCAATCAAAATCGGCTACAAATTATGATTTGTCATGGCAGGCGATTCAAAAAGGATTTGTTGGTGATGGGTTAACATATGAAAGTTTTGAGCAACTAACGGTTCAAGATAACTATCGCTTCATTAGAAAATATTTTCATTCGGCTTGGGTGTTTTATGTGTTGATATGTCGTTTGTTATCGCTCCATAATCCGTTTACAGAGTGTTTAGCTTGGTATAAAACAAGACATATCTCAAGAGTTGAAATTCATCCCATAGCTGAAATAAATGCAGAATGGTCGTCTTTTAAATCTGCTTTAATCGAAAACAATCCGAGGGTAAGTGTTATCATTCCAACATTAAATCGCTATCACTATTTGAAGGATGTATTAAAGGATTTTGAACATCAAGATTATTCAAATTTTGAAATCATCGTAGTGGATCAATCGGACGCCTTTGATGAAGCCTTTTATAGCGTATTTAATTTGACTATTAATGTCATTCGACAACAAGAAAAGGCGTTGTGGTTAGCTAGAAATAATGCCATACGAGCAGCGCAAGGTGAACTTATTGCACTTTCTGAAGATGATGTACGGATTCAGCCTAATTGGATCTCATCACATCTTAAATGTCTCGATTTTTTTAATGCTCAAGTGTCTGCTGGTGTATTTTATCCTGAAGGTCAGCAGATTCCGAAAGAGCGAGCTTTTTTTGCTGTAGCCTCGCAATTTGCCACGGGTAATGCCATGTTGTATAAATCGGTATTTCAACAGGTTGGCTTGTTCGATCGGCAGTTTGAAAAACAGCGTATGGGAGATGGAGAGTTTGGGTTGCGTGTGTATTTACAAGGTATAAAAAGTGTATCCAATCCAATAGCCTCTTGTGTTGACGTTAAAGCGGCTACTGGTGGCTTAAGAGAAATGGGAAGTTGGGATGCCTTTAGGCCTTCAAAATTTTTCGCACCGCGTCCTATTCCAAGTGTCTTGTACTTTTTTAGGCGTTACTTTGGTCATAAAAGCGCAAAGTTAGCCTTATTACGTATGGTGCCTTTATCTATATTTCCGTATCAGTTTAAAAAAAATAAACCACTGTTGGTATTAGGTGTTTTTTTGTCGGCACTTTTACTTCCAATAGTATGCTATCAGGTCTTTAAATCTTGGCAGTTGTCAAGTAAAAAAATGAAGGAAGGGCCTCTAATTGTGACCTTAGAGTGAGTAAAGAACATCAACATATCGTTATTGTGACCTCTGAATTTCCACCACAGCCTGGAGGCATAGGAAATCACGCCTATAATTTGGCGCTGTACTTGTCTAAGCATGGCTATTGTGTGGAGGTTATTTCAGATCAACGCTCGAGCAAGGGAGAAGAAGAACTTCGTTTTGATAAGACTTTACCCTTCGCTGTAAAACGTGTAAAACGATATAATTGGCGCATTAGAATGTATATGAGGCGTTTGGTATTAACCTATAGAGCATTTAAATCGGCCTCCTGTGTTATTGCTACCGGTAAATTTTCATTATGGAATGTGGGTTTCTTTAGTATGTTTTCAAATCGCAAGACTTTAGCAATAATTCATGGTACAGAAGTCAATTTTAAATCGGTGCTACTTCGTAAATCTGTGGATATAGCACTTCGCAAGTTTGATCAGGTAATTGCGGTTTCAAATTATACTAAAGACTTAGTGGCTTACCTCAATCTCAATATAACGGTTATTCCTAATGGAATCCAATTTTCAAATTGGAGCATGACGCGTCACATGTCAACAACGATAAAAGGCAAGCCTATATTAACTACGGTAGGTCGGGTTAGTGCAAGGAAAGGGCAATTAAATGTAATTAGACACTTGCCTGAGATAATAAAGCATTATCCGGAAGTGCATTACCATTGTATAGGGATTCCAACTGAAGCAAATGACTTTAAGTTAGTTGCTAAGACACTGCAAGTTCAGGATCATATCACATTTCACGGAAGTGTGGATGATATGGTTTTAAAAGAAATGCTGAGTCAAACCGATATATTTGTGATGTTGAGTTCAGAAAGTAGTGATGGTGATGTGGAAGGCTTTGGCATCGCTATATTAGAGGCAAATGCTTTAGGGGTTCCAGTTATAGGATCTTTGGGCTGCGGCATAGAAGATGCTATAAAGGTAAAGTCCTCAGGGCTTTTAATTGCGCATGACAGTGCCGAAGAAATGGTAACAGCGATTTCAGAGATACTACATCGTGATATACAGTATCAAAACGAAGCAAAGCAATGGGCTGAACAACATGATTGGACTCATATTATCAAATCTTACATGGCTTTATTAGAATGAGAGTTTTAACCATAATATCACATACAGAGCATTATAAAGATGATGATGGGACTATATTAGGTCTGGGGTCTACAGTGACTGAAATCAACCATTTGCTTGAAATTTTTGATCACATATACCATGTGGCAATGTTACATGATTGTGAAGCTCCATCTAGTGCTTTGCCATATATTTCGAATCGCATTTCTTTCGTGGCTATACCGGCTTTAGGTGGTGACACAATGCGTGATAAAATGAATCTGATTTTCAAAGGTCCTTTGGTGTTAAAAACCGTACAATCTGCATTACGCAAAGCAGATTACTTTCAATTTAGAGCGCCTACAGGTATTGGTGTTTATGTCATTCCATATTTAATAGGGTTGAGTTCAAAACCGGGATGGTTTAAATATGCAGGAAATTGGAAGCAAAAGCAGGCGCCAATGGCGTATCGTTTTCAGCGTTGGTTATTAAAAAAACAAAAAAGAAAGGTGACCATAAATGGCAGGTGGAGCGATCAGCCTTTGCATTGCCTCACCTTTGAAAACCCGTGTTTAACAGCTGCTGAAATAGAAATCGGAAAAATAGTAATACAGACAAAACGTCTTGAGCAAGGACAACTAAGTTTATGTTTTGTAGGCAGATTAGAGGAAGCAAAAGGAGTTGGTTTCCTTATAAGAGCCTTGAGTCAATTAGAGGCTTCTGACAAAGCAAAAATAAAGAACATACACATCGTAGGTGACGGTCAGCTTATGCAGGTATACAAAGATGAATCACAGTCTATCGGATTGAACTTCATATTTCACGGATTTTTAGCGAGACATGAGGTTCATGAGATTTATAAAACATCTCATGCTATTATATTGCCATCCGCTTCCGAAGGGTTTCCAAAAGTTATAGCTGAAGCGATGAATTATGGCTGTTTGCCCATAGTCTCAAATGTGTCTTCGCTCTCGCAATATGTCAAACATAATGAGAATGGGTTTTTACTCAATGCAATAAGAGAAAGTGAAATCACGAAAGCCTTAGCCAAAGTATTATATCTTTCTGATGGCACTTATGTTGCGATGATTCAAAATGCAAATGAACAACATCAAAAGTTTACGTATGCCCATTATAACCAGAGAATCAAAAATGAGATTTTGACGGATTCAAGTAAAATTTGAGCAATTATAGTAAGTTTAAAATTTCCGTTTAGAGAGAGAGAACCGTTTGAAATTCAATAATTTATTCGTTGTCAAAAAAAAAAAAATACTACATTTATCCCTGCTATTAATAACTTTTATAAATGACCTTGAAAAAACTGACTTGGATTTTTAAGCGGCACCCTTTACTCTATAAAGCCCGTTTTAAATTATTATCCAAGAATTCAAATATTGAAGAAATTCAAGGTTATACTTATAATCAGTACAACAGTAAAAGTACTATTCCGTCGTATTTCGAGGAGATCAATCAAAGCATTTTTAAAGATTTTCAGCCAAAAACAGATTTAGAAAAAATAAAGCATTTAAGCGTTTGGTTGAAAAATAATATTAAAGGAGGTCCAGGTCTCAGTGAACCTTCTGATACAGCACTAAAAATTATGTTGTCGGGTAAAGGAGGTGTTTGCAGTGATATGGCGCAAATATTCAATAATTTTTGTGTTATTAACGATATAAAAGTTCGGGAATGGGGGAATACCAGAGCACCGTTTAATAAAGATTATGGAGGTCATTCTTTTAATGAAGTCTATAGTGAAGACCTCAATAAATGGATTTTCATTGATGTGTATAGCAGCGTGTTATTTTTCTACCATAAAGGAGTGCCTTTATCGGTTATTGAACTATATGAATTGGTAAGAAAAAATGAAAAAGTTTATTTCAAGTCATTTAATTCGGAAAAAGATATTGATGAAAAAGTGATCATTAGAAATTATTTAGACCCAGATAGCATCCCATTTCTTATTTGCCATTATTCAAATAAAACGTATGATTCGTACCTGCGCAAATTCAGACCGCAAATTCCAGTTTTTATTGTTCATTTTGTTCTTTTTGTTATTGGTAAGAGTTATCATTACCGCTTTCCTTTAGATGACTACAAACGTATATTTTCATAAGAATTAACGCTGTTGTATGTATTATGGACTTGTGCATCACTTAAGATATATTATCTTTAGCCAAATCATAACAAGCTCAAAAACCTCTTCTTGAAAACGAATATTACCTATATAAGTGCCATTGCGTTACATATGTTCATAGGCATGGTTGTTTATTTCAATGAATCGTTAGCGAAAGTGTATTTTTTGCTCGCTTTGGGATTCTTTTTATATCGTATCCTTCAATCGCCAAATCACCTAAAAACCTT
Organism: Formosa sp. Hel1_31_208; assembly: GCF_900104785.1. NCBI lineage: Bacteria > Pseudomonadati > Bacteroidota > Flavobacteriia > Flavobacteriales > Flavobacteriaceae > Formosa > Formosa sp. Hel1_31_208. Next base: position 2,965,220 of record NZ_LT629733.1, on the reverse strand, counting down.
TGAAATCTTGAAGGCGTGTGCATATTTTGTTGGAGCTGAGGTATTCTTACGAATGACCAAAGGTTCTATCTCTTATGAGGCTGGTAAGTATCTGGTTATTTTATTTATGATAATGGGTATGTTTTACAAAGGCATATCTGGCAGGGGTTATCCGTATTTTATCTACATTATGCTATTAATACCTTCTATATTTGTGGCATCTACGACCTTGAGCTTTGATGCTAATTTTAGAACTAATATAGCCTTTGTGTTAAGCGGACCTATTTGCTTAGGTGCTGCGGCGTTATTTTGCTATGATAAAAAGGTGTCTATAAAGCAACTGAATACATTATTGTTGTATATACTTTTGCCTATAATTACCCATACCATATATATCTTTTTTTATAACCCAAGTGTTCGTGACGTGTTATCGAGTACAGGTTCTAATAGATCAGCCTCAGGGGGTTGGGGAGCCAATCAGGTGGCAACTGTTTTGGGTTTAGGTATGTTTGTTGTTGTCGTTCGATTGTTTACAAAATCGCCATCTATTGGAATGAAAATTTTAAATCTAACTATCTTTTCAGCCATAGCTTTCCGTGCCATGGTCACCTTTAGTCGTGGTGGGGTCATTACAGCTATTATCGCTATTATAGCCTTCCTAGGTATTTATTACCTAAAAGTATCTCGAAGAAAAAAGAATGAAATACTCGCGTTATTTGTGTTTTTTAGTTTGTGTGTGGCTGTAACATGGGTAATAACATCTAAGCAAACAGATGGTTTTATTGATTTGCGTTATGCTAATAAAGATCATCTTGGAAGAGAAAAAGGCGATGTTACTACCGGTCGTAAAAAGTTGTTCCAGGAAGAACTAGATGGGTTTATTTCTAATCCTTTCTTCGGAATAGGATCGAGTAGAGCTAAAGATCAACGAATAGAATTGGAAGGTCAAGGGGTTACCTCACATAGTGAGATTAGCCGATTACTTGCTGAACATGGAATTTTTGGGATTATCATTATCTTGATTCTAATTTTCAAACCCTTAGATTTAAGGTCCCAAAATAAACGTAATTATTACTTCTATGCTTTCCTGTGTTTTTGGTTTGCTACGATAAATCACTCATCAATGCGCATCGCTGCGCCAGCTTTTATTTATGCTCTTACACTTTTAAATGTGACTTATGAAAAACGTCCTGTACATAGGAAACCAACTGCACGCATCCAAGCATAACATCTCATACATTGATGTGCTAGGGCCTTTGTTGTCTAAAGAAGGTATCACAATGTATTATGCATCCAGTTATAACAACAAAGTGTTGCGTCTTTTGGATATGATAAGAAAAGTAGTGGTATTAAGAGCTAAGGTTGATGCTGTATTAATAGATACTTACAGTACTCAAAATTTCTATTACGCCTTAGTAATTAGTCAGTTATGCCGTATCTTTAAACTAACATTTTATCCCATTTTGCACGGTGGAAATCTTCCAAAACGACTCATATCATCTCCCAAAATGAGTCGCCTGATTTTTAAAAATGCTAAGTATAATATAGCGCCATCTCTCTATCTTAAAGAAGCTTTTGAACGTCACGGTTTTTCTAATCTTAAATATATTCCTAATAGCTTACAAATAGCTCATTATAAGGTGTGCGATACAACCTATGACAGTCCGAGACTACTATGGGTACGATCCTTCTCAAAAATTTATAACCCAAAACTTGCAGTTCATGTTTTAGATCAATTAAAATCATCCTATCCCAAAGTCCAGCTCTGTATGGTAGGTCCAGATTCAGATGGGAGTTTAGCAGAAGTCAAACAGATGGCGGCAGATTTAAAATTAGAAGTGAAATTTACAGGTAAACTCACTAAAGAAGCATGGATTGCCCTCTCAGCAGATTATAATGTATTCATCAATACTACAAATTTTGACAATATGCCTTTAAGCGTTATCGAAGCCATGGCGCTGGGTCTACCAGTAGTATCGACTAATGTTGGTGGCTTACCTTACCTTATTGATCATGAGACTAATGGTTTATTGGTTGAGCCAAATGATGTTGAAGCCATGGCAAAAGCGATTTCAGAACTTTTTGTGAATCATGAAAAAAGATTACGAATCATTAAAAATGCGAGAGAAAAAGTAGAGCAATTTGATTGGAGCTTAATCAAAAATCAGTGGTTGAATATTTTAAAATAGTATAATTGGACTAGTTCATCTTAACTTGTTATATTTACAACATAAGCGTTATAAAATGGCTAGAAAAAAGGACATTCACTTTGAAGTATCAGAACGAAAAGTACTCTTACGTCTATTAGATATCGTTTTTGTTTTTATTGGTATTTACACATTAGAGCTGTTTTTTAATTTTGAGTACCTGACCATTAACAGAGATAATGTAATTCCTTTAGCAGTATTGGTTATTTATATCACCGTTTTTGGGACGATTTTCGAAATTTATGATCTTCAAAAATCCAGTAAATTGGATGTGACCTTTAGAAATATCGTTTTGACCGTATCAGTCACTGTTTTATTTTATCTTTTAACACCGGTACTTACTCCCTTTTTACCCGAACAAAGGCTGCAAATTGTTTTGTTTTATCTCACAATAATTGTGATGATTTTTTTGTGGAGATGGGCTTATATTGCTTTTATTTCCACGCCTCGATTTTATAAAAAGGTCCTATTAGTGGGTGAAATATCTAATATAGAGAACATCATAAAACCCTTAAATCAATCGGATCCAAATTATAAAATTGTTGGATTTATCAATTGTGAATCTGAATCTGAATCGCCGATTAAATTTAAAGGCTTAAAAGAGTTTGAACCCAACGAACTCATGGATGTTATTCGGAAGGAAAAAATATCTGAAGTGTTGGTTGCTAGTTATAATTCTGAAACCATAACATCAGAAATATATCATGACTTAATTAATCTTCTAGATCAAGGCTTTACAATTAGAGAGTACACTCAGGTTTATGAAGAATTAACCTATCGTGTACCTATTCAGTTTATAGGTAAGGATTTTTATAAATATTTTCCATTTAGCAGAAGTAATCAAAATACACTGTATCTATTTTTTCATAGAGCATTTGATATTGTGTTTTCAGTATTAGGATTATGTTTTGGGCTTTGTATTCTTCCATTTATTCTTTTAGGTAATCTCATAGGTAATAAAGGACCGCTTTTTTATACGCAAGAACGTGTGGGTCAAAATGGAAAGCCCTTTGAAATTGTGAAACTTAGAAGTATGATTGTAAATGCTGAAAAAGATGGCGCAAAATGGGCACAAAAAAATGATGTTCGAATTACGAAGTTTGGTACCTTTTTAAGACGTTCCCGACTCGATGAAATTCCACAATTTATAAATGTGATTCGTGGTGAAATGAGTATTATTGGTCCGAGACCAGAACGACCGTTTTTTGTAAATGAATTATCTCGTATTATTCCATTTTATGAAACACGTCATATTATCAAACCCGGACTAACTGGCTGGGCACAGGTAAAAACAAGATATGGTTCTTCAGTTGATGATAGTCTAACCAAACTCCAGTACGACTTGTTTTATATCAAGCATCGCGGTATTTTTCTGGATTTAAATATTATAGTCAAAACCCTCAGTACCATTTTATATTACAGAGGTCAATGAGTAGTATTTTTATAGAGTTTCTCGCTGTCTTCGGAAGAACCCAATCAAAAACACAAACACCAAAACAAAAATGCTTATTCGAGCGATATAATCTCCAGCTAAGACATAAAAGGTTATTTTATCATTCGATATGAGTTGACCAGATAAGGCTCCTTTTTGGTTATAGCCCAATTGTGTAGTGATGTCACCTTTTGCATTAATAATAGCTGAAATCCCAGTATTTGCGCTTCTTACGATATCTCGTCTGGTCTCTACAGCTCTTAATCGTGCATAACTGAGATGTTGTTTATGACCTTGTGTTTCATTCCACCAGGCATCATTGGTAATAATTGCTAAAAAATTGGCATCGTTTCTAATATATCCTGTTACAAATTCACCATAAACAGATTCGTAACAAATGATTGGCCCTACTTTAAATTTTGAATTTGACGACGTAAAAACACCTCTGTAATTTTGAGTAGTTTTCATAGCTACCGTACCGCCTAAATCTATCATAGCATCGCCAATTAATGGCTTTAAAATGCCTTGATACGGAAAGTTCTCTACACCAACTACTAATTTTGATTTGTGGTATTTAGCAACAGAATCGGACGTATTGATAAAAATGGCCGAATTGTAATCATCATACCAAGTGTTTGGTTGGTATTTGTAGGTATTAGTTTCCTTTCGAATACGTTTAGGATCTTTAAAGAAGTCAACAAATGAAATTCCGGTAATTAAATTGATATTGGGATGTTGGCTCACATAGCGTTCCAACCTGTTTTTTAATAATGAATTGTCAAACCGATTAATATAGGTACTCTCTGCAAAAAAAGTTTCAGGTGCCACAATAAAATCTGTAGAATCTGTAATTTTTGTGTTGCTCAGTTCGATAAACAGATCTGAAAACTTAATATTAGTTGCCGCATATTTTTCAGAATAAGGGTCAATATTAGGTTGTAAGGCAATCACATTTATTTTTTCGCCTTCATGTGAATAAGAGTAGTATATACTTAATGAAATGAGAATAGGAAATAGAATAAGTAGGCTGCTTTTTAGAAGTAAAGATTTTAGTCGAGCTTTTGAGCGTTCTTTTTGATACGATAAAATACCCTTAAAAATCAATATATTTAAAAGCCATACCCAAAGTGTGCCACCAAAGGTGCCTGTGTATTCGTACCATTGAATCCAAGTAATATATTCTGAAAAGCCGTTACCTAAGTTTAACCAAGGCCATGAAAACTCCCATTCTAGATGGAGTTTTTCAAAACTAATCCATAGTGCAACAAGAAATAATAAGGCACGGTTTTGGGACTGTCTTTTAGCATATTTATGATAAAGCAGCATGAGTAAAGCCATCAATCCCGAGTTGACAAATACAGCAAAACTTGCGCCAAAAATATCTGCATGTCTGAGCCAGCTTGTAGTAATGATATTCCAGATAAAAAACGCGAGATATGATAAACCAAATAGTTGAAGCCCCTTTCGTTTTACTTCAGATAATCGAAGTTCCCTTTCAGCCATAAGCAATGGTACAAATGCAAAGAATAGCAATATAGGAAAACCATAGCTAGGCCATGCTAGTGCTAATATTATTCCTGAAACTAAGGCGAGTAAGGTTCGGTTCACTATCTAAAGATACTAAAATCGAGTTTTAAAGAGAACACATTAGAGTATAAGGCTGCACTTTGGTCTCCAATATCAGTGAATGCATAATCTATTTGAATACCTCTATATTTAAATCCAAGACCTAAACTAGGTTGAAACGTTAAGTCTTCTGAATTATCAATTTGTAGTTCATTTTGAAAATTTCCAAGGCCACCTCTTAAAAATACTAGATCTGTATAGCCAAATTCAAAACCTAGTGCAGGATTTACACTGGCAAAAGAGGTTGAAATGACATCATTATTTTGTTCGAATCTTACATTAAGATCGAGTGAGGTCAACAAAGAATAATCATAATTAAATATGAACTTTTTAGACATACCTATTTGTAACTTCGGAATGGTAAGTTCTGTACTTTCAGGAACCGTTTGGTTTTGTCCTTCAATAGCATTTTGTATGGTTGCTAATTTGTCATCGTCAAATGACCAGGCATTAAATGTGGTTGTTATATCTCTCGCCATAATCCCAAATTTCCAATCATTCTTCGTCTCAAACTGAATACCAGCATCTAAACCAAATCCCCAGGAATTTGCAAAATCTCCTATAATACGTCGAACGACCTTCGCATTTACACCATAGCTTAATCCGTCAAGCGGTAACCTTCTTGCATAGGAAAAGGTTAAGGCATAATCTGCTGTAGAAAACAAACTAATACGGTCGTAATTAATGGTTCCTTGATCATCAATCAATTGGGTGGTGTCTAAAATATCATCAACACCAAATCTAATAAGTGATATTCCGATAGCACTTCTATCATCAAGAGGCTTGGCAAATGCAATGTAATTGTAGTTTGCAATATTCGCAAAGTAATTAGAATGTAATAGGGCTAACTGGTTATCTTCAATATTGACTAAACCAGCCGGATTCCAATATCCAGAATTTACGTCGGCAGAGTGAGAAACCACGCTATTACTCATTCCTAGGGCAGCTGCATCGACACCAATATTCAAAAATTCATTCGAATATTTAGTTTGAGCAGTACACAGAAAAGTAATCAAAGTGGAGACAATGAAAATGTACTTTTTCAACAGCAAAATTTTTTTTACAAAGATGCACATTATTTTTCATCTATTAAACTGTAAAAGACCTTAGATATTGCACATGTTTTGGAATAGTCGTAAATAGTTTGCTATTTTTACACAAATCTAATGTATGTCCATAAAAAAATACATTCCAAATTTTGTAACACTTCTTAATTTATTGAGCGGAAGTATTGCCGTCGTGTTCGCTGTACATAATAATTTTATTGCAGCCTCAGCTTTTGTGTTTCTGGGTATTTTCTTTGATTTTTTCGATGGTTTATTGGCGAGAAAACTCAAGGTACAAAGTGCTTTGGGTGTGCAGTTGGATTCGTTAGCAGATATGGTAACCAGTGGGTTGGTGCCTGGTATTGTTATGTATAAACTGATTGCATTGAGTATAGGTGCTCCAGAAATAGTGACTCAAAAGGAATGGAGCTCAAAATTCAGCTTTAGTGACTTGCACATTGAACCAATAACGCTTATTGGTTTGTGTATTACCTTGGCTTCTGCGTATCGTTTGGCTAAATTCAATATTGATGAAGATCAGCAAAGTTATTTTAAAGGTCTGCCAACACCTGCCAATGCCTTACTTATCTTGTCGTTGCCCTTGATTATAGAGTTTCACAATAATAATTTAGCGACTCATTTAATATTGAATGAGTGGTTTTTAATAGGGTTAACTCTAGTGAGTTGTTATTTGTTGAACTCAAATATAAAATTACTTGCCTTAAAATTTAAAAACTATGGGTTTTTAGATAATAAATTTCGATATGCATTAATCGTATCGAGTATACTGTTAATGATACTATTTCATTTTATAGCAATCCCTTTAATTATGTTACTCTATATTGTACTATCGGTACTTAAAAGCACAACATCTAAATAATTTATTCAAACATTTAATTACAAGTAATGGCATCAGGATTTTTTGCATTATTAGATGATATTGGAGCACTCATGGACGATGTTGCTGCAATGAGTAAAATAACCACAAAAAAAACGGCAGGTATTTTGGGCGATGATTTGGCTGTGAATGCAGAAAAAGCTTCTGGCTTTGTGTCATCAAGAGAGATTCCTGTACTTTGGGCTATAACCAAAGGTTCGATGCTAAATAAGTTGATTATTTTACCTTTAGCATTTTTATTGAGTGCGTTTTTGCCATGGGCAGTAATTGTGATTCTTGTGCTAGGGGGCGTTTATTTAGCTTATGAAGGAGCAGAAAAAATTTACGAATATCTTGTGCCACATCATCATGAAGAGGTCGTTAAATTAAAAGAAGATTTTTCTAAAGAAGAACTTTTAACCTTAGAAAAGTCAAAAATAAAATCAGCAATAGTAACCGATTTTATACTTTCAGTAGAAATTATAATTATTGCTTTAGGAACTGTAGTTGGAAAAGAGTTGTTATTTCAAATTATAGTCGTTTCTATAGTTGCTGTCATAGCCACTGCAGGAGTCTATGGGATTGTAGCACTCATTGTTAGAATGGATGATCTAGGATTTCGATTAATTAAAATGAGTAATGGCAAAAAAGGAATTTCTTACTCTATTGGAACCGTTTTAGTGAACGCCTTGCCAAAAATAATTAAGAGTTTATCCGTTATTGGAACGTTAGCCTTGCTTTTGGTTGCTGGTGGCATATTTGTACATAACGTAGAATTTTTACATCATTTCTTGGAAGAAATCCCATCAATATTGCGAGATTTTATTGTGGGCTTGTTAGTTGGAGCCATAACGCTTTTAGCAGTTAAACTTTTGAAGAAACTTTACCGTATGTTATTTAATAAAACCTTGGTTAAGTCGGACTAATTAGAACTCCAACTTTTTCTTACGCAACTCAAAGTTCTGACCTAGATATACCTTTCGCACCATGTCGTCACTTGCGAGTTCTTCAGGTTTTCCAGCTTTAAGAATGCTACCTTCAAACATTAAGTACGTTCGGTCTGTAATCGCTAAAGTTTCTTGTACGTTATGATCTGTAATAAGAATCCCAATATTCTTTTTTGTCAATTGGGCGATGATACGTTGGATATCCTCGACTGCAACGGGATCCACACCAGCGAAGGGTTCATCTAATAAAATGAAATCAGGATCTGTAGCGAGAGCACGAGCAATTTCAGTTCGACGTCGTTCACCACCAGAAAGTAAATCACCTCGGCTTTTTCTGATGTGCCCTAAGCTAAACTCTTCAATGAGGGATTCCATTTTATCCTGCTGTTCCTTCTTGCTCAGTTTCGTCATTTGTAATACACTCAAAATATTATCTTCAATACTCAGTTTTCTAAATACTGAAGCTTCTTGAGCTAGATAGCCAATGCCGTTTTGAGCACGTTTATACATTGGAAAACTCGTGATTTCGGTATCGTCGAGATAAATATTTCCACCATTAGGTTTGATAAGACCCACAATCATATAAAAGGATGTGGTTTTTCCAGCACCATTAGGCCCCAATAAACCTACGATTTCTCCTTGTTTGACTTCTAAAGATACATCTTTAACTACTTTTCGTCCGTTATAGGACTTCATTAAATTGTCGGCTCTAAGTGTTTTCATAACTGATGAAATATAAGCTAAAATAGCAAAATCAGAACGAGTCGTTCTTCCTTTATTAAAAGTTTAACGCTGTTGTTCTAGTGCGTCCCAAAATTCGTAAGCTCTTCGCAGATGCGGAATAACAATAGTACCACCAACCAAAGTGGCAATGCCCAACGCTTCGACAACCTCTTCTCTTTTTAATCCTGCGTTATAACTAGCTTCTAGGTGGTATTTGATACAATCATCACAACGCAATACTGTTGAAGCAACAAGACCTAGGAGTTCTTTTGTTTTTTTATCTAAGGCGCCACCTTCAGCAAAGGCATTAGTATCAAGATTAAAGATGCGCTTAATAATTTTATTGTTGTCAGCTAAAATAGCGTCATTCATTTTTGAACGATAGGCATTAAATTCGGAAACAATATCAGACATGTGCTTTTTGTTTTTTGTTTTGGTTTCTAATTACAACTTTTGAGATATAAATACTCACTTGATATAGAATCAATATGGGAATTGCTACAATAATCTGGCTTGCTAAGTCTGGAGGTGTTATAATGGCTGATAGTATCAAGACCAGGACAAGAGCGAATTTTCGATATTTTTTCATGATTTGCGGCGTTACCAATCCAATTTTGGTCAAAAAGTAAATAATAATAGGGAGTTCAAACACAAAACCAGATGCTAAGCATGAAGATCGTATGGTGGATACCCATGAACTTAAATCGAATTCATTTGATACTTCTATGCTTACGCTATAATTAGCTAAAAAGTTTATGGATAATGGCGATACAACATAGTAGCCAAATAATACACCAACAAAAAACAAGAAAGAAGTAATTATTATAAAACCTCTAGAATGTCTACGTTCATTAATATGAAGCCCTGGACTAATAAAGCTCCAAAACTGATAGATTACATAAGGGAATGCGATAACAAACCCGGAATATATGGAGGTCCAAATATCTGCCGAGAATTGTCCCGCCATTTGTCTGCTTTGAATTTTAAATGGGAATTCAGTAGCACAAAATGTAGTGTCATTTATTCCTAAAAATTGAGAGGCTTGACATAACCATTTATAGGTAGGGAAATCCATTCGTTTAGGAGCAAAAATAATATGTTCGAAGATGAATCCACTAAAGATAAAAGCCACAGTTGCACAAACTAATACAGCCACTGTGATTCTAATTAAATGCCACCTTAGATCTTCAAGATGATCTAAAAATGACATTTCATTGGTGCTTTTTTTACCCATTATATAATACCTTCTTTTATTAAATCATGAATGTGAATGACCCCAGCATATTCTCCATTTTTCTCAACCAGAAGTTGTGAAATACCATGTTCTTCCATGAGTTCCATAGCATCAATGGCCATAGCATCTTCATCTATTCGCTTTGGATTACTACTCATGATATCTTTAGCGATCAGGTGGATGAAGTTCTCACTTTTGGTTAACATACGCCTTAAATCACCATCGGTAATGATACCCGTAATTTTGTTATTATCAACGACCGCTGTAACGCCTAACATTTTTTCTGAAATTTCAACAATCACATCTTTAGCAGAGGTATTCAACTCTACTTTTGGTTTTTCATTAATTGAGGAGAGATCACTTACTCTTAGATATAATCGTTTTCCTAAAGCACCGCCTGGATGATACTTTGCAAAATCTTTACTCGAAAAACCACGTAATTCTAATAAGCATACCGCAAGTGCGTCTCCTAAGACCAATTGAGCTGTTGTACTCGTGGTGGGTGCTAAATTATTCGGACAAGCTTCTTGAGCGACATAGGCATTCAGCACATAATTGGCTTGCTGTGCTAAAAATGATGAATCATTACCTGTGATAGCAATCATTTTATTTTTGGCATTTTTTATCAAGGGTACTAAAACTTTTATTTCTGGGGTATTACCGCTTTTAGAAATACAAATGACCACATCATCTTCTAAAATCAATCCTAAATCACCGTGAATGGCATCTGCAGCATGCATAAATACAGCAGGTGTTCCAGTAGAGTTTAGCGTTGCTACAATTTTATTGGCGATGATAGCGCTTTTGCCAATACCAGTAATAATAACTCGGCCTTTTGAATTATAAATTAAGGACACCGCATTTGCGAAGTCATCTGTTAACAAATGACTTAAATTAGCAATAGCATCTCGTTCTAAATCTATGGTTTTTCTTGCGGTTTTTAGGATAGATTGAATACTGTTCAAAATTAAATTTTTTTGAGTTTGATGGGTATAAAGAAATTGTTATCTTTAGTCTTATGCAAATGTATCAAAAATACTAATAGGGATTAATGAGTATAAAAGAAATTGATATACATTCTGCACTAAAACAATACTTCGGTTTTTCCAAATTTAAAGGACTACAAGAAAGCGTTATTAAAAGTGTTGTTAACAGTGAGGATGTATTTGTTATCATGCCTACTGGTGGTGGAAAATCATTGTGCTACCAATTACCAGCTTTGATAAAGGAAGGAACAGCAATTATTGTATCACCTCTAATTGCCTTAATGAAGAATCAAGTAGATGCTATTAGAGGAATCTCTAATGAAGAAGGTGTTGCACACGTTTTAAATTCTTCACTGAATAAAACAGAAGTCAAACGCGTAAAGGAAGACATCATGAATGGTGTCACAAAACTATTATATGTGGCTCCTGAATCTTTGACTAAAGAGGAGCATGTTGAGTTTTTGAGGTCTGTTACCATCTCATTTATGGCGGTTGATGAAGCACATTGTATCAGTGAATGGGGACATGATTTTAGACCAGAGTACAGAAATTTACGTCATATCATAAAACGTATAGGGGATAATATTCCAATCATTGGGTTAACGGCCACCGCGACACCTAAAGTCCAAGAAGATATTTTAAAAAGTCTAGACATTACAAATGCCACAACATTTAAAGCGTCCTTTAATAGACCGAATTTGTATTATGAGATTCGTCCAAAGACCAAAAATGTAGATGCCGATATTATTCGCTTTGTCAAAAAAAATGAAGGGAAATCAGGTATAGTTTACTGTTTAAGTAGAAAACGTGTTGAGGAACTAGCTCAGGTGTTACAAGTTAATGGCGTTAAAGCCGTGCCATATCATGCAGGTCTAGATCCAAAGACTAGAGTAAGACATCAGGATATGTTTTTAATGGAAGATTGTGATGTCGTGGTTGCAACCATAGCTTTTGGTATGGGAATCGATAAACCAGATGTGCGTTTTGTCATCCATCATGATATTCCAAAAAGTATTGAGAGTTATTATCAGGAAACAGGTCGTGCAGGAAGAGATGGAGGAGAAGGTCATTGTTTAGCTTTTTACGCCTATAAAGATATAGAGAAATTAGAAAAATTTATGTCTGGAAAACCTGTTGCAGAGCAGGAAATTGGTCAAGCATTACTTCAAGAAGTAGTTGCATTTGCTGAAAGTTCGATATCCAGACGTAAATTTATATTGCATTATTTTGGTGAAGAATTTGACAATGCCACTGGAGAAGGTGGTGAAATGGATGATAATGTGCGATACCCTAAAAAACAACACGAGGCACAAAAAGAAGTGTCTATTCTCTTAGAGACGGTTGATAAGACCAACGAGAAATATAAATCTAAAGATTTAGTTCAGGTTTTAATAGGGAAAACAAATGCCTTAATTTCATCTCACAAAACAGATACACAACCGTTTTTTGGAGTAGGTAAAGATCGCGATAATAGATATTGGATGGCACTTATTCGTCAAGTATTGGTTGCCCGTTTTCTTAAAAAGGATATTGAAACATACGGCGTGCTGAGACTGTCTCAAGAAGGACGACAATATATGAAATCACCAAAGTCTTTTATGATGACCGAAGACCATGTGTTCGATGAAGGTACAGATGATGGTATTATTACGGCAGCCAAAGGTGGGGGAGCAGTAGCAGATGAAGTTCTTATGAAGATGCTGAAGGATTTAAGAAAACGCAATGCAAAACGCTTAGACGTGCCGCCATTTGTCATTTTTCAAGATCCCTCATTAGAAGATATGGCACTTAAATATCCAATCACCATAGAAGAGCTGAGTAATGTTCATGGTGTCGGAGATGGAAAGGCAAAAAAATACGGAAAGGACTTTGTTGAATTGATTGCGACCTATGTCGAAGATAATGATATTACAAGACCTGATGATTTTGTAGTCAAAAGTACGGGGTCTAATTCTGCTATTAAATTGTATATCATTCAAAATGTTGACCGAAAACTGCCATTAACAGATATTGCTACTTCAAAAGGCATGTCTATGGCAGACTTTATCAAAGAAATGGAAGCTATCGTTTATTCAGGCACGAAATTAAACATTGATTACTGGTTAGAGGATGTATTAGATGAAGACCAGCAAGAGGAGATTCATGATTATTTTATGGAGTCTGAAACTGATAAAATTGATGTAGCTATTGAAGAATTTGATGGCGATTACGATGATGAAGAATTACGACTCTATCGAATTAAATTTATTAGTGAAGTCGCCAATTAATATGATGATTGTGCTCATTCTATTTACACAGTAAATATGAGTTTATGTTTCTTGCAAACAAGTTCTAGTTGCGTAACCGTTTTACGATCAATTTTGGCAGCATCAGCCTCCTCAATTTGGAAATCAATTTTTGTGATACTCCTACCTTTAACATCTGTTGGGTCTGATTCAAATTCAATAGAGTCAGAATCAAGTTGTAGTTCAAAGTCAGTTCCTATGATAGTTAATTGACCACCATTTTTTGATTTGACCTTTAAAGTTCCAACAATAATCGTTTGAAAAAAATAATAACCTCCTAATTCATTTAATCCAGCATAAAAAACATTGCTCTCTGAAATTGCAAATGGGTCGTGCTCTATATCATCGATAATAGCATCCGTGGTGTCAGAAACGGCTTGTGGAGTATTTGTTTTAGAATTTCCGAGGGCAGATTTTAATTTAGTAATGAAGCTCATCTAGTTTTTATTTTGAACAAAACTAATCTTAAGAAATTCAAATTCCAAATAATGATACTTACTTCGCTCTTCTGAAAGAGTTTGTTATCTTTGCATCTCAATTTAAATAAAACACAATGCAAGACGGTTTATACGCAAAATTTAATACTACAAAAGGCGAAATCTTAGTCGCTTTAGAATATCAGAAAACACCAGGTACCGTAGGTAACTTTGTTGCTTTAGCTGAAGGAAATTTAGAAAATGAAGTAAAACCACAAGGAACACCATATTACGACGGATTAAAGTTTCATAGAGTCATTCCTGATTTTATGATTCAAGGAGGATGTCCTCAAGGGACAGGAACTGGTAATCCTGGATACAAGTTTGATGATGAGTTTCATCCTGATTTAAAACATGATGCACCAGGAGTTTTGTCGATGGCAAATGCAGGACCAGGAACTAATGGGAGTCAGTTTTTTATCACTCATATTGAAACGCCTTGGTTAGATAATAACCATACCGTATTTGGAAAGGTAGTTGAAGGACAGGACGTAGTAGATGCTATTGCGCAAGGTGATGAGATCGAAACTTTAGAAATTGTAAGAGTGGGTTCTAGTGCTGAAAACTTTAATGCTGTTGAAGCGTTTAGAACATTTGAAGGTGCTAGAGAAAAACGAGTTGCTGAAGAACGTGAGGCGGCGAAAGCTAAGCTAGATAAATTAGCGGCTGGTTTTGAAGTCACTGAAAGCGGATTGCGTTATCAAATTATACAAAAAGGAAATGGAAAACCCGCTGTAGCTGGTAAAATGGTCTCTGTTCATTACAAAGGTCAATTAGCTGATGGAACTGTCTTTGATTCTTCTTATAAAAGAAATGCGCCTTTAGATTTTAAAGTAGGCGTAGGTCAGGTAATATCAGGATGGGATGAAGGTATTTGTTTATTAAACGTTGGTGATAAAGCCCGTTTAGTTATTCCTAGTGATTTAGGTTATGGTTCTGCGGGAGCTGGAGGCGTTATTCCACCAAATGCGACCTTGGTTTTCGATGTAGAACTTATGGATGTAAAATAAACACTAAATTATGACCCTATAAAAAGCACCAAATTGGTGCTTTTTTGTTTTTTATCCATCTAGTTTTTATAGGTTAGGTTGACAATTAACTCTGCGGTTTGCTTGTTAAAAACAACTCTATATGTGGAGTTCTTGTTGTCATGCTCTTTGATATATAGGTCATCAACAAGCACAAAGTCATTATTGGCTATATAGGTTACTATATCAACCTTTTCAGTATCTATAATAAATTTTGATACTTTTTTATTGTTAATGCACTCGCATTTAATTGTTGTTACTTTAGGAATGTCAACACCTGTCCTTAATTCGATATTATCAATATTGAATTGCTTACAAGATTGGGTATTATAAATAAATCTTCCGAAAAGGTGTAAACCTACATAAAACAGCACTATAAGTACAACAATTAAGCCCGTAGCTACTACTATCTTTTTCATTATACGACATTTAGAGTAAGAACGCTCAATACCCGATAATTCTTGTGTGCTTTATTCATACATATGCTTAGTAATTATTCTTTTGGGTTCTTAGTCGCCACAAAAGTGCCATTAGGTTGAATGGCCTTTAATTGTATAATGCCACCTTTGTCATCTTCTACAAACTCTACCTTAAACCCTTCCAAAGTTTTAAAAGAAAACTTGTGTTTTGCTGTAGCTAATAACTCATACTCAGGTTGTCCTTGAACAAATAGATACAATACGTTTTCATCTTTGAGATACACTTTTATTATGGTACCAGCCAAATTATAATCACCTACATAAGTTTCTAGTGTCTCTTTATCTACATCAATCGTGCTCGGTGTACGTTTAAAAACGATTGGATCCACTGTAGGTTCTAAAGTGGATTCCATATCAGAAATATCTCCCGATTCATTGGTAAGGAATGTTACTTTTAAGGATTGGCCTATAGCAGAAGTATCTACCTTTCCTTTCACGACATCTATAAGTTCAAAAGTGTCATAATGAAAATGATGTAAATATAACTTATCACCATCCAACTCGGTAAAAAGGGTGTCATTTTCTACAATTACATTGAATTTTCCATAACCATCATGATGATAAGAACCGGTATAGTCTAATTTAATGTGGGATGGTTTTGTATTTTTTACATTAGATTTTTCTGTATCATCTTTTGCTTCATCTTGTGCTTTCAATGATTTTTCTAAATTTTCTTTAAAACGTCCAATCCAATCGGTTTTGTCAACCTCTAGCATATAATCTGCAATAGTATTTCGAACTAAACTTGGAACGGCCGAACCATTTTGATTAGCTAATACAACAATACCCATATTATCAGTAGGGAAAAAGGCGACACTTGCTGAGAAACCATCTATGTTTCCTCCGTGTTCAACACGATAATGTCCTTTATATGATCCTAACATCCAACCATAACCGTAATTGGCGAAGTGCATATCAGGATATTTATCATCAGGAAGGCCACTAGCAAGCACCATTTGAGAACTCATGGCCTCTTTAATGTAATCTTCTGGAATGATTTGCTGATCTTGGTATTTACCCTTTTGTAACCATAATGTAATCCATTTGCTCATGTCATTGACGCTACTATTAATACTTCCTGCTGGTGCCATCCCAGAAATATCATAATAATCCATTTTTGAAATCTCTGTGTTATCTTTTAATTCATAACCAAACGCTGCATTTGAACTGGACTTCATCCCTTCAATATCTGTTTTAGAGCGCGTCATGCCCAAAGGTTTAAAAAAATGCGTTTCGATATTCTCTTCCCAACTTTTTCCAGTTATCTTTTCCGTAATCACGCCTTGCGCTAAAAACATAAAGTTATTATAATACCATTGTTGTCGCACTCCCGTAAATGGTTCCTGATACTTTACACGCATTAGTAAACTGTCTTTGTCTTTATTAGGGAAAAAATACCACGAGGCATCATGTCTCGGCAAACCCGTACTATGTCTCATTAAATCTTTAATTATAATGGTATTATTCATATCACTATTATAGAATTTAAAATCAGGAATATAGTCTAACGGACTATCATCAAATGATAATTTTTCTTCGTCTCTCAAGACACCTAGTAGTCCCGAAGTAAATGCCTTAGTTGATGACCCAATAGCAAATAACGTATGTTCATCAACGGGGACTTTGTTTTCATAATCACTATAACCAAACCCTTTGGCATAAACGATTTTATCGCCTTCAACTACTGCAACCGCAAAACCGGGAGATTTAGTCAGATCAAGAATGGTATTTAATTGTTTTTCAATGCCTTTCAGTCGTTTATTAGACTGAGACAATGATAATGATGTAAATAATATGAACAGTAAAAAAATAGATTTTTTCATAATGGCGGAAGTAATAAAGATTGATCTTGTTAATTAGTAGTAAAAAGTCTTATCAAGTTACTAATTTTTGATTAAAAAAATGTTTTTTTTCAATTCATCCTTAAAAAATTACAATTCGGTCATTCCCTTTTTTAAAAACCGCTCTTCTGTTTGATATTTGTCTCATCAATCAAGCTGAACCTTTTTCAGCATTAAACCAATATATCATGCAAACCTTAGTTAAAATTTTTATTTTCTTTGTTTTCAGCCAAGTAACATCTGCACAAACCAATTATGAAACAGGCATGCAGAAAGCATTTGAGCTTTGGCAATCTAACAAAACAGATGAGGCAGAAAATATGTTCGAACGCATTGCTAATGCAGAATCAGAACAATGGTTACCACATTACTACATCGCACAAATTAACAGTTTAAAAAGCTGGAATATTACCGATGAAACGGTTTTAAAAGCACAATTAGATAAAGCACAAGAGCACTTAAATACAGCGGTGAGTATCAGTAATGATAACCCAGAATTATTAGTGCTGCAGGCTCAAGTATTTACCAATTGGGTAGCTTTTGACGGTATGAAATACGGTATGAAATACTCAGGTAAAATTTCAGAACTATATAATAAAGCCTTCAATTTGGATCCTCAAAATCCAAGAGTAGCTTTTGGTAAAGCAGAATGGGGAATGGGAAGTGCACGCTATTTTGGACAGGATACCAAGCCTTATTGCCAAGAAATGGAGCGATCAATAGAACTTTTTGCTAACTTTAAACCACAAAGCGATCTGCATCCAAATTGGGGAAAAGAACGAGCAGTAGATGTTTTGAAATCATGTAAAGAATAAACTATTATGACAAAATCATTTAAAAATATCATTATTACGTTCAGTATTGGATGCATTGTATTTGTCATTGGAAATGCATTATCAAATGATTTTGATTTTAACAGTGTTAATGAGTTTTTAATTGATTTTGGGTTTTACCAGTTATATACGTTTGTTCTAGGATACTCGAATATGGCGTTCTTTGATTATATGGAACGTCGTCAATGGAAAAAAGGAGATACAATAAAACGTATTATTGTTGGTGTCATTGGAGCTACTATCATTACATTAATTGGGCTATTTTTTTTAAGAGCATTTATTTCAATAGTGTTTAATGATTTGTCGTTTGAAGAATTTATAAGAAGAGAAACATGGCATGGATATTCTTTCGGACTTTGGATTACCTTAAGTATTATCTCTGTATTTCATATTATATTTTTCTATAACAGATATCAAAAAAATAAAATAAAAGAGCAAAAGGTTATTGCAGGAACCGCAAGCGCAAAGTTTGATGCTTTAAAGAATCAGTTAGATCCGCACTTTTTATTCAATAGCTTAAATGTATTGACAAGTTTAATTGAAGAAAACCCAAAGAATGCGCAAAAGTTCACCACGTCTTTGTCAAAAGTATATCGCTACGTTTTAGAACAGAAAAATAAAGATCTAATCACCGTAGATGAAGAGCTCAATTTTGCGAGAACCTATATGTCGCTTTTAAAAATGCGATTTGAAGACAGTATTATTTTTGAAATTCCAGATCAGGCTTCAAATCCAGAAAGTAAGGTAGTACCATTATCGTTACAATTGTTGCTAGAAAATGCAGTAAAACACAATATGGTTACTAGCAGTAAGCCCTTGCATATTAAAATTTATGAATCTGAAGGTATGCTGATTGTAGAGAATAACCTTCAGCCGAAACAAATTGTAAAAAAGAGTAGTGGTGTAGGATTAGAAAATATCAAGCAACGCTATAAATTATTATCAAATAAAACAGTATCAATCAATCAACAAGCAAAAAGTTTTGCAGTAGCAATACCAATGCTTACAAAACAAGTATCAATTATGAAAGCAATCGAACCAAAATCAAAATTTGACGACTCATACGTTAGAGCACGAAAACGTGTAGAAGAGATGAAAGAATTTTATTACAGCCTAATCTCCTACTGTTTTGTTATCCCATTTTTATTTTTTATCTGGTATACATTTACGCCAAATACCATACAATGGTTCTGGTTTCCAATGTTTGGTTGGGGAATGGGATTAGTATTTCATGCGTATAAAGTATATGTAAATGATGGTGTACTAGGCAGTGGATGGGAAAAGCGTAAAATTGAAAAATTTATGCAAGAAGAAGAGGAAAAACGTTGGAATTAAAGAGCAAATACAATGGAAAATAATATAGAACCTTACGAAAATAATAGTAAACGAAGCGCTTTTGAAAGAGAAGAGGCTTACTTAAGAGCTCAGAAAAAAGTAAAATCACTTATTGGGTTTTACTGGCATTTTGCTTCTTATGTGATTGTTAATTTATTTATAATCATTCTGATAGTCTCTAATGGAGGGAAACTCTGGAGTTTTGGGACATTTGCTACGGCATTCTTTTGGGGAATCGGACTCTTTTTTCACTTTCTAGGTGTTTATGGACCAGATTTTTTCTTCGGAAAGAATTGGGAAGAGCGCAAAATTAAAGAGATTATGGAGAAAGATGATAAACATTGGGAATAATCAACTTAAGATTTTAGAGTTATGAAATTAAATAAAGATGAAGAAAAACGATTTTTAAAAGCTAAGCATAAAGTTCAGCGAATTAAAATTTTCTATTTGCATGTCGTATTATATGTTATTGTAGTTGCACTTATTTCATATAATTTTTACATTCTTGAAGAAGGACCATATACAGATAATATTACAGGAATAAATGTTTCAACTTTGGTCTTATGGACTGTTTTTATTTGTATCCATGGTTGGACTGTTTTTAAAGGAAGACTTCTTTTTAAGAAAAGTTGGGAGGATAAAAAAATAGAGAAGATTCTAAAAGAAAAAGAAAACGTAGAAACCACGTTTTGGGAATAAAGCTTTTCAGTAATAAAATAAATGTATAGCCATGAATGTAATCATTATAGAAGACGAAAAACCATCAGCAAGACGACTCCAACGTATGCTGTCCGAATTAGACATGGAAGCACAAACCATGTTGCATTCCGTAGAGGAATCTATTGATTGGTTTCAAAATAATGAGCATCCAGAACTGATCTTTTTA
>NZ_LT629733.1:0-27500 GCF_900104785.1 Formosa sp. Hel1_31_208 | reverse complement strand
GCTTCTAAAGGTTCCCTCAGCACGCTTGGTAACCGTGCGTAGAGTGCAATGGCATAAGGGAGCTTGACTGAGAGACATACAGGTCGATCAGGTACGAAAGTAGAGCATAGTGATCCGGTGGTTCCGCATGGAAGGGCCATCGCTCAAAGGATAAAAGGTACTCCGGGGATAACAGGCTGATCTCCCCCAAGAGCTCACATCGACGGGGGGGTTTGGCACCTCGATGTCGGCTCGTCACATCCTGGGGCTGGAGAAGGTCCCAAGGGTTGGGCTGTTCGCCCATTAAAGTGGCACGCGAGCTGGGTTCAGAACGTCGTGAGACAGTTCGGTCTCTATCTACAGTGGGCGTTAGAAATTTGAGTGGATCTGACTCTAGTACGAGAGGACCGAGTTGGACTAACCTCTGGTGTACCAGTTGTTCCGCCAGGAGCATTGCTGGGTAGCTACGTTGGGAAAGGATAAGCGCTGAAAGCATATAAGCGCGAAACCTACCACAAGATGAGATTTCTTTAAAGGGTCGTGGAAGATTACCACGTTGATAGGCTATAGGTGTAAAGGCAGTAATGTCATAGCCGAGTAGTACTAATAACCCATAGGCTTATTGTACGCCTGTTTTTTTGAGTTACAATTTATTTTTATGATATTTTTTTTCAATATGTTATTTTATACGGTTAAGTAAATCTTATTTACATACACCGAAAGATTTAAGGTGATTATAGCGATGGGGCTCACCTCTTACCATTCCGAACAGAGAAGTTAAGCCCATTTGCGCCGATGGTACTGCATTTGTGGGAGAGTAGGTCGTCGCCTTTTTTGAAACCCTTATCATAATTATATGATAAGGGTTTTTTGTTGTTTATATTTAACCTAAAATAGAGATATTTATGACTTCATTTTAGAGTATAATTTATGAATATTAATAAAGATTTAGAACTAGCGTGGGATTTCGTCAACAATACTGATAGAAATATATTTTTAACAGGTAAAGCTGGTACTGGTAAAACTACTTTTTTACATAAATTAAAAATGAAATCTTTGAAGCGAATGGTAGTAGTGGCTCCTACGGGAGTTGCGGCTATTAATGCCAAGGGTGTGACGATTCATTCATTTTTTCAAATGCCTTTCGGACCTATTTTGCCCAACGCTGATTTAGATAATTCTTCAAATTTTTCAAGAAAGTTCAGTAAAACAAAAATCAATATTATTAAATCATTAGATGTACTAGTCATTGATGAGATTAGTATGGTACGTGCAGACTTACTTGATGGTATTGACAAGGTTTTAAGGCGTTTTAGAAATAGAAATCTTGCATTTGGTGGAGTACAGTTATTAATGATAGGTGATTTGCAACAATTATCTCCTGTAGTTAAAGAAGATGAATGGTATTTATTAAAACCATTTTATAAAAACGCCTTCTTTTTTAGTAGCTTGGCTTATCAAGAATGTCATGCGGTCACTGTGGAACTGAAACATATATATAGACAAGATAATCCTAAGTTTATTGAAATTCTCAATGAAATTAGAACCAATGCACTTACTGAATCTTCTGCTGATGAATTAAATAAAAGATACAACCCAGATTTCGTTCCAAAAGAAGATGAAGGTTATATTTTTTTAACCACTCATAATAATAAGGCTGAGTATACTAATAAAGCTGAACTAGATAGGCTTACTAATAAAACTCAAATATATAATGCTAGAATAGAAGGTAAATTCCCTGAATATTCTTACCCAAATAAAGAAGAATTAATGTTAAAAGTAGGCGCTCAAGTCATGTTTATTAAAAATGATAGCTCTGTCGAAAAACGTTATTTTAATGGCAAGATTGGGAAAGTTGTTTTACTAGATAAGGATGAAGTAGTTGTCAAATGCCCCAATGATGATTTTAATATTAACACCACTCCAGAAGTATGGGAGAATATAAACTATACAGTCGATCCAGAAACAAAAGCAATTACAGAAAATAAGATAGGTTCGTATTCTCAAATTCCTTTACGATTGGCTTGGTCAATTACAATACATAAAAGTCAAGGTTTAACGTTTGAAAAGGCTATTATAGATGCACAAGGTGCCTTTGCTCACGGGCAAACCTATGTGGCTTTAAGTCGCTGTAAAAGTTTAGAAGGGTTAGTATTAAAAAGTAAAATAAGTTCTAGTCAAATCATTAGCGATAATAATGTGATATCATTTAATAAAAAGGCGGAGAATAATCAACCAGATCAAACAATATTACAAGAATCAAAGTCAGAGTTTCAACTTAATTTAATTGCGGAGTTATTTGACTTTTATAAGTTTTTATATCCGTTAAATCGTGTTCTAGATATCTATTATAAGAATAGAGGAAGTATTGAGGGTAATTTTGAATCACCGTTAAATGCAATGAAAGAGGGTGTTACCAATTTGCTTAAAGTGGCTAATGCTTTTAGAGCTCAATTAAGAGAACTTACTGTAATTACATTACCACCAGAATCTAATGTAGACGTTCAAGAACGTTTTAAAAAAGCTATAAATTATTTTAGTGAACAAACGAATACTAATATTGTAGAACCTTTTAAAACTTTAGGTTTTACAACAGATAACAAGGCTGTTGAAAAGGATTTAAATAAACAATTAGATAGTATTGAAGAATTAATTGCAGCAAAACAACTCTATTTTTTAAATTTATCTAATGGGTTTAATGTTAATACGTTTTTAGAAATGCGAGCAAAATCGGTATTTCTTGCTAAGGATAAACCTAAGAAACCGCGAAAAACGGTTATTGACGGCACAACTAATGTTGAGTTATTTGAGTTACTTCGAGAATTGAGGAACGAAATTGCTAACAACAAAGATTTAATACACTATCAAGTATTCACTCAGAAAGCATTGTACGAAATGTGTGAAACATTACCAACCAATAAGAATGAGCTTTTAAGAGTAAACGGTTTTGGGAAAGTGCGTGTTGAAAAATACGGAAATGATATCTTAAAAGTAATACTTAAATATTGTGACGATAATGACATAGAAGCTTTTGAAGACACTGAGATATTTGAAGAACCAAAACCAAAAAGACAAAAAGGAGACACTAAAAGAATCTCTCTCAAATTGTTTAAATCAGGAAAATCTATAGATCAAATAGCTTCAGAAAGAGCATTAAATATAAATACAATAACAGGACATTTAGCTAGCTTTATGGCTTCAGGAGACGTCAAGATTACAGACTTGATTTCTGAAAAACACTATGAAGAATTAAAAGTAATTATTCCAAAGCATACATTCGAAAATCTTTCAGATTTAAAACATCAAATCGACGACAAGTATTCTTTTGCAGAACTGAGATTAGTATTGGAAGATTTGACCAAATAAAAAAAGCTTCATAAGTATATTATGAAGCTTCGTTTTTTATGTGTTTCTATAACTTATCCTTTAATCACACCTCTAGAAATTACAATTTTTTGAATTTCAGAAGTCCCTTCATATATCTGTGTAATCTTTGCATCACGCATCAAACGTTCAACATGGTATTCTTTCACAAAACCATTACCACCATGAATTTGTACAGCTTCTACAGTTTGTTCCATAGCTACCTTACTTGCATATAATTTAGCCATAGCACTAGACATATCGTAATTATTACCATGATCTTTATCCCACGCAGCTTTCATGACTAACATTCGAGCAGCTTCAATTTCAGTGTACATATCAGCTAATTTGAAAGCTATGGCTTGATGGTTACATATTTCAGTACCAAATGCCTTACGTACTTTAGAGTATTTCAAAGCTAATTCATAAGCTCCAGAGGCAATACCTAATGCTTGAGCAGCAATCCCAATTCGTCCGCCAGATAGCGTCTTCATTGCAAATTTAAATCCAAATCCATCGTCACCAATTCTATTCTCTTTAGGAACTTTTACATCATTGAATTGGAGTGTATGTGTGTCACTTCCTCGAATCCCTAATTTATCCTCTTTTGGTCCAATATCAAAACCTTCCATGCCTTTTTCGACTATGAAAGCATTGATCCCTCTGTGTCCTTTTTCTCTATCTGTTTGGGCAATCACTAAGTAAACATCACTTCGACCACCGTTGGTAATCCAGTTTTTGGTGCCATTAATAATATAATGATCTCCCTTGTCAATAGCAGTAGTTGCTTGAGAGGTAGCGTCACTTCCAGCTTCTGGTTCACTTAAACAAAAAGCGCCAATAAACTCACCAGTGGCCAATTTTGTCAAGTATTTTTGTTTTTGTTCTTCGGTACCGTAGGCTTCGAGTCCATAACAAACTAAAGAGTTGTTTACAGAAACCATTACAGATGCAGAAGCGTCAATTTTAGAAAGTTCTTCCATAATAAGAACATATGAAATAGCATCCATGCCACTTCCGCCATATTTTGGATCAACCATAATACCCATAAAACCAAGTTCTCCCATTTTGCGAACTAATTCGTTTGGAAAAGTTTGAGCATTGTCACGCTCTATAACTCCAGGAAGTAATTCGGTTTGGGCAAAATCACGAGCTGCATCGCGAATCATGATATGTTCTTCGGTTAAACTAAAATCCATAGTATATCTAAATTATTGAATTGATAAAAATAGAGTGCAAAGATAAGTCTTTATTGGTATATTTTCAATAAGGATTACTATTTTTACTTAATATGATAAAATCTAGGTACAATATTATTGGAGTGATGTCTGGCACTTCACTCGATGGAATTGATTTAGCACACATAACTTTGGAGTATAACCAAAAATGGACATTCAAAATTCATGAAGCCGAAACAGTTCTTTATTCTAAAAAATGGTTGGTGTTATTAAAAAGCATAGTAAACTGCGCTAAAAAAGAGCTAGATCTTATCAATATTGATTACACAGATTATTTGGGGGAGACCATTCAAAAGTTCATAAACGATAAAAATATAAATGAATTGGATGCCATTTGCTCACACGGACATACAGCGTTACACCGACCAGAAAACGGACTTACATATCAAATTGGGAATCATCCGAAATTAGCTCAAATTGTACAAAACCTAGTTGTTTGTGATTTTCGAATTCAAGATGTGAAGCTTGGTGGTCAAGGTGCTCCTTTAGTACCAATTGGTGATCGATTGTTGTTTTCAGATTTTGATTATTGTATTAATTTAGGTGGATTTGCTAATATTTCTTCCGAATTTAATACCAACAGAATAGCCTATGATATTTGCCCTGTGAATATTGTGATGAATCGCTATGCACATGTTTTAGGATTTGATTTTGATGATGGCGGAGTAATAGCTAAATCTGGAGTAGTTAATCAAGATGTTTTAAATCGTTTGAATACATTGAGCTATTATAAAAAAACACCACCCAAATCATTGGGCTTAGAATGGGTTGAGAAATTTATTTTTCCAATTTTAGAAGCATCTAAACTTTCCGAAAAAGATATTCTGAGAACAGTTGTTGAGCACGTTGCTATTCAAATTGCAAAGAGTATCAAACCTAATTCAAAAGTACTTATTACAGGAGGAGGAACTTACAATAGTTTTCTCCTAGAAAGAATTAAAGTTCATAATGAATGTCATATCACCATTCCTTCAAAAGTTATTATAGAATATAAAGAAGCTTTGATTTTTGGTTTGCTAGGAGTTCTTAAATTGAGAAATGAAATCAATTGTCTATCAAGTGTGACAGGTGCAAAACACAGCCATTCCTCTGGAGAGATATATTATCCATAAAATTATTACAAAATTAATATCTAGCGATTTATAGTTTTTTATATTTGTTACAGAATAACTAACTGCATGAAAGATTTACTTCAGAAGTACGAGGATAAAGAACCTGAAATCATTTTTAATTGGAAAGATCCAGAAACCGAAGCTGAGGGTTGGACAGTAATTAATTCACTCAGAGGTGGCGCAGCTGGAGGAGGAACAAGAATGCGTAAAGGACTCGATATGAACGAGGTTTTGTCCTTAGCTAAAACTATGGAAGTGAAATTCACTGTTTCTGGTCCCGCTATAGGTGGCGCTAAATCTGGTATTAATTTTGACCCAAAAGACCCGCGCAAAAAAGGAGTTTTGGAGCGCTGGTATAACGCGGTATCACCACTATTAAAAAGTTATTATGGTACTGGAGGAGATCTAAACGTCGACGAAATTCATGAAGTCATACCAATAACTGAAGAGAGTGGTGTTTGGCACCCGCAAGAGGGTGTTTTTGAAGGTCATTTTAAACCAACTCAAGCCGATAAAATTAACCGAATTGGTCAATTACGTCATGGTGTAATAAAGGTGATTGAAAACTCAAAGTATTCACCTAGTGTTGCAAAAAAATATACAGTAGCCGATATGATTACTGGTTTTGGTGTGGCTGAAGCGGTAAAGCACTTTTATGACATACATGGTGATTCTGTGGTGGGTAAAAGAGCTATTGTTCAAGGCTTTGGAAATGTTGGAGCGGCGGCGGCCTTTTATTTATCGCAAATGGGAGCCAAGGTAATTGGGATTATAGATATTGTAGGTGGCTTGATTAATGAAGATGGATTTACATTGGAAGAAATCACAGATTTATTTCTTGATAAAACTGGAAATCATTTGGAAGGTGAAAACCTAATTCCGTTTTCAGAGATGAATGAGAAAATATGGTCACTAGAAACTGAAATATTCGCTCCTTGTGCAGCCTCCCGATTAATCACTCAAGATCAAATAGATCAAATGATTAGTACTGGGCTAGAAGTAATTTCATGCGGTGCAAACGTACCATTTGCAGATAAGGAAATTTTCTTTGGAAGTATTATGGAACATACAGATAACAGAGTAAGTCTAATTCCAGATTTTATATCAAATTGTGGAATGGCTCGTGTTTTTGCATATTTCATGGAACGCAAAGTACAAATGACAGATGAGGCTATCTTTAATGATACTTCTGAAACTATTCGGAAAGCATTACAAAAAGTCTACGATAAAAATCATACAAAAACTGGGATAAGTGAAACTGCTTTTGAAATCGCTTTGACCCAACTCATATAACAAGACCCCTATGGAAAATGTAATCATTTTAGTATTTGTATTTGGCTATTTAGCAATAACTCTTGAGCATAGCATTAAAATAGACAAACTCATTCCAGCCTTGGTGATGATGGCCATAAGTTGGGCATTGATCTCTTTAGGAATCGATTCGTTTTCAGAGTGGTTCGATTCAGCAAATCACGGTTTAGTAGAAGGGTTTTCAGATTTAGCTCATGAAAGCAAAATGCACCTCATGGAAGAAACTTTGTTGCATCATTTGGGTAAGACTGCAGAAATTTTAGTTTTTCTATTGGGTGCGATGACTATAGTCGAGATTATTGATTATTTTGACGGGTTTTCTACTATTAAGAGTTTTATTAAAACTAAGAAAAAAAGTAAGATTTTATGGATCTTTTGTATACTAGCGTTCATACTTTCTGCCATTATTGATAACTTGACAGCAACCATCGTCTTAATATCTATTTTACAAAAAATTGTGAAAGATAGAGATGTGCGTATCTGGTATGCTGGTTTGATAATTATTGCTGCAAATGCTGGAGGAGCCTGGTCTCCAATTGGAGATGTCACGACTACGATGTTATGGATTGGCAATAAGGTGTCGGTTGGTCATTTGTTTGGTTATCTCTTTTTACCATCACTTATATGTATGTTAGTTCCAGCTTTTATAGCTTCTTATATGCCCGCATTTAAAGGATATTTAGAGGTTGATAATTTTCCTCAAGAAAAGCCGAAAAGTAAATTTAGTGCTACGATGCTTTACCTTGGTTTAGGAGCTATTGTTTTCGTTCCAGTGTTCAAAGTAATTACCCATTTACCTCCTTATGTGGGCATGATGTTGTCTCTAGGCGTTGTTGCAATTTTTGCTGAAATTTATAGTAATTCTAAGTTTAGTATATCTAGTCATGATTCTGAAGAACATGATCAACATGCACATCATAGTCCAGTTCATCATTCCTTATCCAAAATCGAATTGCCTAGTATCTTATTTTTCCTTGGGATTTTATTAGCGGTTGCTGCTTTAGAATCGTTAGGAATTTTGTTTGGTTTTGCAGGGACACTTCAAGAAACAATGCCAATGTTAGGTACAGAATTACATGGCGAAGGTGTGTCAGACTTAGTGATTTTATTGCTAGGTGTTGGATCAGCAGTAATTGATAATGTACCTTTAGTAGCTGCAAGTTTAGGAATGTTCTCAGAACCAATGGATAATGAACTATGGCACTTTATTGCTTATTCTGCAGGAACTGGAGGAAGTATGTTAATCATTGGTTCTGCTGCAGGTGTTGTAGCAATGGGTATGGAAAAAATAGACTTTTTCTGGTACGTTAAAAAGATCTCGTGGTTAGCACTAATTGGCTTCCTTGCAGGTGCTGTAGTATTTATGTTTACGAGAACATTATTTTAAGACGTATACTTTACACATAAAACTATCGTTATTACAATAGTTATAATTAATTTTCAATCACTATAATATGATATTACAGAGTAATATTCAAGAGGGAGCAGAGGTGATTACTGATGCCGAATCTACTGAGAAAACGTTATCTATCATAGAACTTATTAGCAGTGGTGGTACAGCTGGTCAAGTTATAATTGCGATACTGTTTATACTGCTTGTCGCTGCAATTTATATATATTTTGAGCGCTTATTTGCCATTAAGGCAGCATCAAAAATAGATGCTAACTTTATGAATGAAATTAAAGACCACGTGAGTAATGGTAAAACAGATTCGGCTCAAATGCTATGCGCTCAAGTGAATTCTCCAGTTTCACGTTTAATAAACAAGGGCATCACTAGAATTGGAAAACCCCTAGAAGACATAAATACCGCTATTGAAAATGCAGGTAGATTAGAAATTTATAGTCTTGAAAAGCATGTGAGTATTCTGGCCACAATTTCGGGAGTTGCTCCAATGATTGGATTTTTAGGAACGGTCATCGGGATGATTTTAGCAATTTTTGAACTTGCTAATGCAGGAGGCACTATACAAATGGATGTTTTGGCAAGTGGTTTATATACAGCGATGACGACTACTGTAGCTGGACTTATCGTAGGTATTGTTGCTTATATGGCTTATAATCATTTAGTAGTGAAAACAGATAAAGTTGTATACCAAATGGAAGCGAATTCTCTAGAGTTTTTAGACCACTTAAATGAGCCGATTTAATGAAAATAAGAGGTAGAAATAAAGTAACACCCGAATTCAATATGTCGTCAATGACAGATATTGTATTCTTGTTATTGATCTTTTTTATGATAGCTTCTACATTGGTTACCACCAGTGCAATTGATATTTTATTACCTAAGGCAAGCGGAAAAACTGAGAACAAAAAATCGGTTGCAGTAAGCATTAAAAAAGATTTAACCTATTATATCGATCAGAAGCGTGTTGGAGAAAGTGTCTTAGAAAGAGAACTCATAGCTTTGTTGTCTCAAGAAACACAACCAACGGTGGTTTTAAGAGCCGAAAAGTCAGTGCCTGTTGAAAATGTGGTTAAGGTTATGGACATTGCTAATAGAAATAAGTTTAAGGTAATTCTGGCAGTTAAACCTAATAATTAATTAGAAAGTATTCACTTCGGAACAAAAATTGTATTTACTACAACATTATGAAATACTTTGAGACCAAACATGAACGTAATTCAGCTAAAATTACTGCTCTTATAGCAATTATTTTGCTGCTGCTGTTGTTTGTTGTAGGCCCACCTTACATAGATCCACCCATTGAGTACGGCGTTGCTGTTAATTTTGGTGATTCACCAGTAGGGACAGGAAATGTACAACCTACAAAACCAATAAAATCACAACCTGTTGAAGACATAGTTAAGGAAGAACAACAAACAGAAAACACTAAGACTGAAGAGTCTCCTGAAGCAAACAGTAAAGCTGAAGAAGTTCTCACGAATGAATCGGCTGAGACGATAGCTATTAAGAAAGCAAAGGAAGCAGAGACTAAGGCGAAGGCAGAGGCTAAACGTTTGGAGCAACTTAAAAAGGCAGAAGAAGCACGAAAAGCAAAAGAAGAACAAGACAAAAAAGATAA
Source organism: Formosa sp. Hel1_31_208 (assembly GCF_900104785.1). Classification (NCBI taxonomy): domain Bacteria; kingdom Pseudomonadati; phylum Bacteroidota; class Flavobacteriia; order Flavobacteriales; family Flavobacteriaceae; genus Formosa; species Formosa sp. Hel1_31_208. The sequence goes on along the minus strand of NZ_LT629733.1, from coordinate 17,471 downwards.
ACTTGATGCACTTATTGGCGGCGTAAAGAATTCTGATGGACCTCAAACAGGAGGAGAAGGTCCTGGAGATGGGTCAGGAGATAAGGGGCAGTTAGATGGCGATCCATATGCTCCAAGTTATTTTGGACCAGGAAATGGTGGTGGAGGTAAAGGTTACGGACTTAACGGAAGAGGAACTGCAACCTACTCTAAAGTATTACCAGATTGTCAAGAAGAAGGACGAGTAGTTGTTGAAATACATGTGAATCGTTCTGGTAAAGTTGTAAAAGCTATACCAGGCAAAAGAGGAACAAATGGTGTCTCATGTTTATTTGAAGCTGCAAGAAAAACGGCAATGACTCATGAATGGCCAGCAGATTCTAAAGCGCCAGCTACACAAATAGGCTGGGTGAAAATTGACTTTAGCTTAGGGAATTAAATGAATTATCAAGATACAGTCAACTGGATGTTCAAGCAGTTACCCATGTATCAAAATCAAGGTAAATCGGCTTTTAAAAAAAATTTAACCAACGCTATTCATCTTGCTGAACACTTAAAAAACCCACAGCAAAAATTTAAAAGTATTCATGTTGCAGGAACTAATGGAAAAGGATCGTGTAGTCATATGCTGGCATCAGTATTACAAGAGGCCGGCTATAAAGTTGGCTTATATACGTCTCCGCACTTAAAAGATTTCAGAGAGCGCATTAAAATCAATGGTCAAGAAGTTAGTAAACAATTTGTAATTGGTTTTATAAAACGGAATCTATCGTTTTTTAAGATCAACAAGTTATCGTTTTTTGAAATGACTGTCGGCATGGCTTTTGACTATTTTGCTAAAGAAAAGGTGGATATAGCTGTTATTGAAGTTGGTCTTGGTGGTAGGCTTGATTCCACTAATATCATTACACCTGAGTTAGCTGTAATTACTAACATTGGTTTTGATCACATGCAATTTTTAGGGACCACCTATGAATCTATTGCAAAAGAAAAGGCTGGAATTATCAAACCAAATGTCCCAGTTGTGATTGGTGAGACACAAAAAGAAACTAAAGGTGTATTTAAACAGATTGCAGAGTCTAACGATGCTGAAATATTTTTTGCTGATCGCGAGGTTAAGGTATCGTATGAATCAGATTTAAAAGGCAATTATCAACAAAAGAATATTAAAACTGTAGTTAAAGCTTTGCATGTTCTAAAAGAAGTGTTAGGTTATAATATTTCCGAAGCTCATATAAAAACAGGATTAGTTAAAGTAGTTCAAAACACTGGATTAAAAGGACGCTGGCAAGTGCTTCAAATAAAACCTAAAATTGTTTGTGATACGGCTCATAACAAAGAAGGGTTGAGCATTATTGTACAACAGTTGGATGAAGAAACATATCAAGACTTACATATAGTATTTGGAGTTGTCAAGGACAAAGATTTAGAAACAATTCTACCATTATTACCAAAAGATGCATATTATTATTTTTGTAAACCCAATGTACCTCGTGGTTTAGAGGCACATATATTGGAGGCTCGTTTTATTGAAGCCGGATTTAAAGGCCAATCATATTTTAGTGTTTCTAAGGCATTTAAGGCTGCATTGTCTGAAGCAAAGTCAGAGGATTTTATCTATATTGGAGGCAGCACATTTGTGGTTGCTGAAGTCGTTTGAGTATTGTAAGTCTGACTTAAAAAAATTATTTTATTTTTTTACAAAAAAGCTTTTGCTAATTAAAAATCTAGACTATATTTGCAGTCCAATATTTAGGGCGCGTAGCTCAGTTGGTTCAGAGCACTTGGTTTACACCCAAGGGGTCAGGGGTTCGAATCCCTTCGCGCCCACTAAAGTCTACATTATTGTAGACTTTTTTGGTTTTAAAACTAAGGGTCATTAACTCAGTTGGTTTAGAGTGTTACCTTGACAGGGTAGAAGTCACTGGTTCGAATCCAGTATGACCCACTTCAAGCAGAAAATCTACATGAGAGTGTAGATTTTTTTATTGAAGTAAATCTAAAGGAAAGCTTTGAGGATTTACTTCAATAAAAAAATAAAGAATCGCATTAGTGATTATAGATTTTCTATTTGCAAAAGTGGTTTGTATCTGGATGAACGGAGTTAATCCAGATGTACTTCATATAATTTAAAACAGGTCTAATACTCGCTCTAAAGCCATTCCTCTAGAGCCTTTAATGAGAACCATTGAATCTCTGAATTCAAAGTTGTTAAATTCATTTTTTAAGTCTTCAAAAGATTTGAAATATGAAATATGCTCGTGCTTCGTTTCAATATTGAAGAAATTCTCACCTACTAAGATTAAATACTGTAATTCTAAAGAATTGGCTATGTCCGCAATGCGTTGGTGCTCTAATTTTGAATCTGTCCCTAACTCAAACATATCGCCTAAAATTGCCACTTTATTCTGATTCATTTGATTTTTAAAATTATCCAAAGCAGCTATCATACTAGTGGGATTAGCGTTATAGGCATCTAAAATAATATAGTGACTATTTTTTTTTATGATTTGAGACCTATTGTTACTAGGAATGTAACTTTCAATCGCTTCGATAATCTGCTGATCAGAGACCTCAAAGTACTGTCCGATAGCAATTGCTACACAAATATTATTATAGTTATAAGCACCAGTTAAATGCGTTTTAACGTGATTATTTTTAAAACTTAAATTGACGTAAGGCTGAGATTCTAATAATTCCGTTTGTGTTCCAAATAGGATTCGTTTATCGTATGCACCAGCTTGTTTCAATTGTAAGGCATCTGTTTCATTAATGAAGATAGTTTTGTTGTGATCCCGAAGATGATCATATAATTCAGATTTCCCCTTGATAACACCCTCTATGCCTCCAAAACCCTCTAAATGTGCTTTTCCAAAATTGGTAATGAGTCCATAATCTGGCAAAGCAATATTAGCTAAAAATTCAATTTCTTTTTGGTGATTGGCGCCCATTTCTACAATGGCTATTTCTGTAGCCGCCCGCAATCGTAATAAGGTTAATGGGACACCAATATGGTTGTTTAAGTTGCCAAGTGTTGCTACTGTATTGAATTTTTTCGATAAGACAGCATTGATAAGTTCTTTAGTCGTGGTTTTACCGTTGCTACCCGTAAGGGAGATAATAGGTGTGTTTAATTTTTTACGATGTAATGTTGCGAGGTTTTGGAGCGTTTCTAAGACATTGTCAACTAACAAATATTTGGAATTGACTTGGTATTCCTTCTGGTCAATAACTGCAAATGTGGCGCCTTTGTTAAGTGCTTCTTCAGCGAATTTATTTCCATTGAAGTTATCACCTTTAAGCGCAAAAAACATGCTGTTATCTCCGGTTTTCCTGGTGTCAGTGCAAACAGAATCACATGTCAAAAAATGCTTGTATATAGTTTCTAATTTCATAAAATAAAAGTAAGAAAAAAGTCCTAATCATTATGATTAGGACTTTTATATCTTCTAAAAAAAGAATTAGTTTCTCTTCTTACTATTTCCTTGAGTTTTTGAACCAACTCTAGACATTGCGCATCTAAACCCGATATAGTCAGTTGCCATATCCTGTGGGAAATATCTGCGTTGTGCTGGATCAATCCAGTAGGCTCTATCTCTCCAAGAACCCCCTTTATATACTCTCACTTCATCATTAATCAAAGACGTTCTATCATTAGAGGTGTCATATTCTTTTATAATCTGACCTGTAGAATCTCTTTTAACGTTATGTCGCGGAGAGTTATACATTTTGCTAGTTAAGTTGCTTTTATCAGAAGTGTCTTCGTCTTCATCAAAGCTATCAGCGTACTGTCGTGATGATCTAGCATCTCCATCTCTAAAGTTACGGTTATCACTTTTATCAAAGTTTGTTCTTAAGTACGTTTCATTTTCGTCAACACCTACCTGTAAGATTTCACCTGGCAAGTTTCTTGCAATTACTTGACCATTACTTAAAGTGTCAAACACAATCTCATCAGGAGTAACAATTTTCACTGTTCCATCTTCGTTAATCGCATTTTTAGTGTAGACATTCCCTCTGTAGTAGTTAAAGTCATTAAATTCGTCATCTACTATAGGACGATATACATCGGCTACCCATTCAGCAACATTACCTGCCATATCGTATAACCCATAATCGTTAGGTGCATATGACATTACTTGAGCAGTAATATCAGCGCCATCATCAGACCACCCAGCAATTCCGCCGTAATCTCCTTTTCCTTGCTTAAAGTTTGCTAATTGATCTCCTTTAGTTTTTCGTTTCCCAGAACGTGTGTATTGACCGTCCCATGGATATTTTTTACGTCCGCGATAGACATTATAGCTTCTCAATTCACTTAAGCCAAGAGCTGCATATTCCCATTCTGCCTCAGTTGGTAGTCTGTAATCAGGTCCGATTATACCAGATTCTCTTCTCGCGAATCTGTTTATTGTATCACCTGCAGCGGTGGTTTGAACACGTCGTCTTGATTTTTGAGGATTGATAATAGAGTCATTACCACCATATGTAAGTGTTGGAGCATTGATATAAGTATCTACATTAAAATTGCTTTCTGCAGAAGAAGATAAATGTGAATCTCTTTCTAGATATCCAGCATTTTGTAATTCCATTTCAGCAACTCTATCTGTTCTCCAGTTAGCGAATTCGACAGCTTGGATCCAACTTACTCCAACCACAGGATACTCACCGTAACCTGGATGGCGCAAATAGTTTTCAGTCATCATTTCAGCATAACCTAAACGATTTCTCCATACTAATGTATCAGGCAAAGCACCTTCATAGATTAGTCTATAGTTTTCTTCTTCAGGCGGATAAGTAGTTTTTATCCAATCTAAATACTCTGTGTACATTTTATTAGTAACTTCACTTTCATCCATGTAAAAAGATTGAATGTGTTGTTGGTTAGGAGAGTTATTCCAGTCATGCATGACATCATCCTGAACTTTACCCATTGTGAAGGTTCCACCTTCAATGAAAACTAATCCTGGTGCAGTTTCTTGTTCTTGGAACTTGTCGTTATACTGAAAACCACCATTTTTGTCATTAATTTTCCATCCTGTTGCTCTAGAGACGTTATTTGAAGAAGAGTTTCTGCTACAGCTAACGATTGTTAAAGATAGTACTAGGGCCAATAGTATCCTTAGGTTTAAGATGTTTTTCATATCCATACTTTTTAAGTAAGCTAGTTTGATTTTAGACACGCAATATAGTAATTAAAGGTAAACTAACAACTTTTTTTGCACTAAAATGGTAAAAAAAGTTGCATTTCATCCTCTTTTTTGCACACAATAACGGATTTTTGATCAGTTTATCGGTGTATTTTGATGTTAATAACGGTTGAATAAATCAATTATTGTTGTAATTTTGAATAAAAAATTGAGACTCCATAATATCACGAGTTTATAGACGTTATTTGACTATGAAAAAGTACTTACTATTACCATTAATTGTTTGCTCTTTATTTGGGTTTTCTCAGCAAAAGCAATTTAATATTAGTTGGGAATCACCAAGAACCTTAGAAACTTCAACAGCATCATTAGAAGTTCCTGGATTTGATAAAAAACATTTTAACTTTACTTATAAGAAAGGCTTAATATTCTTTTCACAATGGGAAGAGAGTAATTATATCAATGAAAATTCTGTTGTGTTAAGCCAGGTTTCTTACAGTAATATGACTGTTTCAGAGTTGAAACAACTTCCTTTAGAATTGATTCCTAATGCGCCAAAACTAAGTTTAAAGAATGCGATTGATAGAGATGAAATTTCCGCTTATTTTGAAATTACGCCAATTATTAATGATCGTGGTATCTATAAAAAGATGACTTCTTTTACGATTACATACCAGTATGGAAACTTATCTCGATCGGCTCAAAGCACTCAAGAAATTACAAATTCAATTTTGAATACGGGTACTTGGCATAGATTTTATGTAGATAAATCTGGAGTATTTAGATTGAGTAAGTCGTTTTTAAGTTCGATAGGTGTCAATACTAATGTCGACCCAAGAACCATAAAGATTTATGGTAATGGTGGTGCTATGCTGCCATTAGCCAACAATGAGTATTATCCATTTGATCTTACGGAAAATGCGATTCGATTTGTTGGAGAAGAGGACGGTGTATTCAATAATGAAGATTTCATCTTGTTTTATGCCGAAGGTCCGACGGGTTACAATGAAGACAGTGATACTAATTTAAATCTCTATTCTAATAAATCCTATTATTATGTAAATACTCAAGGCGCATTTGGTAAGCGGATACAGTCATTGAATCAACCTGATGGAAGTCCAACTATAGACGTAAATACCTTTCAAGATTATCAGTTTTATGAAGTGGATGAAAATAACTTGGCAAAAATAGGAAGACGCTGGTTTGGTGAACGCTTTGATATTGAAAATGAACAAGACTTTAGCTTTAACTTTCCAAACATTATTGCATCCGAACCAGCAAAGATGAAAGTTATTACCGCAGGAGTTAGTGAGTCGACCATTACCGATATGAAAATCTTATTAAATGGTACATTGATTAGTACTTTAGGGTTTGTTATTGTTGATGATCCTATTCTCGCGGATAGTAAAACCTTTGATCAAGAGGTTGATTTACCTTCATCTGATGTTGCTGTTAAATTGATTTTTAATAATAATAGTAACCCATCAGCATTTGGTTATTTAGACTATATCTCTATTGAAGCTACAAGAGGATTAATCTTTGAAGGCACGCAATTCAGGTTTAGAAATGATGACGTGGCTCTTAACCCAGGAATTGTAGAATACACAATTGGTAATGCCAGCTCAATACAAGAAGTTTGGGATATAACCGATAAATATAATGTACAAAGAGTAGTAAATAGTGATCAGAGTGCCAACTTCAGTTTTAAAGACGTTGCTGGAACTAATAAAAATTATGTCACCGTTTCAAGTATAGATTATTACCAGCCGTCGAGAGACGCAAATACTTCAGTAAGCAACCAGAATATAAAAGGAACCATTTTTCAAAATGCACAAGGCGAGTTTCAGGATGTCGACTATATTATTGTATCTCATAATAATTTTGTGACACAAGCCGAACGTCTAGCTCAAATTAATAGAGAACAATATAATTTAAATGTCAAAGTGGTAACTTTAAATGAAATTTATCATGAGTTTAGCTCTGGTAATCCCGATATATCAGCCATAAGAAATATGGTTAAATATGTGTATGATAACGCTAGTTCTCCCGATCGAAGAATGAAATATTTATGTCTTTTCGGAGATGCATCCTACGATTATAAAGATCGTATTTCAAATAATACTAATATCGTACCAATATGGAATTCATTGGAGAGTTTTAGTTTGACCTCTTCATTTATTTCTGATGATTTCTACGGAATGATGGATGAAAATGAAGGTTTGATGCAAATTCAAGATCGATTAGATATTGCTGTTGGTAGAATATTAGCTGAGTCTCCTCAGCGCGCCAAAGAGTTAGTAGATAAAATAGACGGTTATTATCAAGAAGAAGCATTTGGCAGTTGGAGAAATAATTTTGTAGTTATTTCAGATGATGTTGATAAAGACTGGGAAATAGTTCTTGAAAGCACAACCGATGCTATTGGAAATGAGGTGACAGAAGAAAAACCTTTTATGAATGTTATCAAGATTCATACGGACGCGTTTCAACAAGAATCCACGGCGAGCGGAGAACGTTACCCTGAAGTGAATAAAGCCATTAAAGATGCGATTGAAGTTGGTGCTTTGGTTGTTAATTATTTTGGTCATGGCGGAGAAGACGGATTGTCTGGTGAACGTATTTTTACAAAGAACGATGCTCAAGATATAAGAAATGTATGCAAATTTCCACTCTTTGTGACTGTGACCTGTGAGTATACAAAGTTTGATAATCCACAAAGAATAACGGCCGGTGAATTTACCTATTGGAATAAAATAGGAGGGGCTATTGGATTAATTACCACGACAAGACAGATTTTTGTTACTATAGGTGTGTCTTTTAATGAAGTTCTTGATCAGTACTTGTTTAGTTATGGATCAAATGAGTATCCTACTATTGGAGAAGCCCTAAGACGAACTAAAAATGATGTTGGTGTTGTTGGAAGCCCTCAAAAATCACTAGTGTTTTTTATTGGTGATCCTGCAATGCAATTAGCATTTGCAAAGCCCGAAATTCGTTTAACTCAAGTTAACGATATTCCATTAAGCCAATTTAATGAGCCACTTAAAGCATTGGATAGAGTTAAAATGTCTGGAGAAGTTTATGATAGTTCAGGAAATTTCTTGTCAAATTATAATGGCGTCGTCACTGCGACTGTATTTGATAAAGAAATTGATCGACAAACCTTAGGAAACGACGGGACGACAAGTAATGGGGATCTTATTATATTGGATTTTAAAACGATAGGAGAAACTATTTTTAAAGGACAGGCGACTGTAACCAATGGAAACTTTGAATTTGAATATGTGGTGCCTCGAGATATCGGAATTCCAGTAGGGCAAGGTAAGGTGAGTTTTTATTCTAAACAAGATAATATACTTGATGATAAGGCAGGTTATAGTTTCGATATTCAAGTAGGAGGTATAAATGAAAATGCAGAGGAAGACAATATTGGTCCGGTAATCAATTTGTTTATGAATGATGAAAATTTCGTATCCGGAGGAATTACCAATGAACAACCAACACTTATTGCAAAATTGCAAGATGATAACGGAATCAATACAGCAAGTGGTATTGGTCATGATATTACTGCGATTATTGATGGTGATGAAACCAATCCATTTGTTCTAAATGATTATTATCAAGCCAATGTAGATGACTACCAAAGCGGAAAATTAAGTTATGCCTTTAGAGAACTAGAGCCAGGGTTACATACCTTAACGCTTAAAGCTTGGGATGTATATAATAATTCATCAATTGCCGAAATAGAATTTCTAGTGCGAGATAAAGATGATGAATTGGTCATTACTAATGTTTTAAACTATCCAAATCCGTTTATTGATTATACCGAATTTTGGTTTAATCACAATAGTTCAGATGTTTTAGACGTTTCAGTACAAATATTTACGGTTTCTGGTAAACTTGTTCGTACATTAAATGGTCAAACTTCGGGAGGAAGTAAAATCACGAGCTCACTTTCAAAGGATATTGTTTGGGATGGTAGAGACGATTTCGGAGAAAAAATAGGAAAAGGAGTTTATGTTTATAAACTAAAAGTGAGATCGAACCGTTTAAATAAACAAGTTGAAAAAATCGAAAAACTTGTCATACTATAATAAAGATTTATATTTGCTTAATATAAGCAATGTAGCAATACCTTGAAATGAACATGAAATTACATATGAAAAAATACATTTTAGCCCTAATTATACTTACAGTATTTAACACGTTAAATGCTCAAGAAACCATAACATTTGATAATCAGTCTACAGTAATAACAACTGGTGTGCCCTTTATGTTGATTGCGCCCGACGCGCGAGCTGCAGGTATGGGAGATATGGGAGTTGCGACTTCTGTAGATGCATATGCACAACAATGGAACGCTGCGAAGTATACATTTTCTGAAGCAAAATCAGGAATAGCAGTGAGTTATACGCCTTATTTGAGTAGATTAGTAAATGATATTTCTATTGCTTATTTGACCTATTTTAATAGAATCAATGAGCGAAGTGCCTTTGGTTTTAGTTTTAAATATTTTGGCCTTGGAGAAATTGAAATTCGTGAAAATGAATTTGTAGACCCTATCATAGAAAAACCTAATGAATTTACAATAGATGCGTCGTATTCTTTACGATTGGCAGATCAGTTTTCAATGGCAGTAGTATTGCGCTATTTACGCTCGGATTTACGAATCCAGTCTGTTGATGCTAATGCTCAAGCTGCTGGATCTTTTGGTGTTGACATTACTGGATATTATCAGAGTGAAGAAGAAGCATACAATAGTTTTAACGGTAGAACACGCTTTGGATTCGCCATTCAAAACTTAGGACCTAAAATTAAATATGATGATGGTGGTAGAGAGAACTTCTTACCAACAAATTTGCGTTTAGGTGGAGGGTTTGATTTCATCTTTGATGATTACAACAAATTATCAGTTACGGCTGAAGTGACAAAACTTTTAGTGCCTACACCTCCCTTATTTGGATTTGTAGATACAGATGGTGACGGTCAGCAAACAGTAGACGATCCATCCACAACAGATATTGATGAAGGAGAACCTACGATTATTACGGGAGGTCAATCTAATGATGTAGGGTTCTTATCAGGCGTTTTTCAATCTTTTGGTGATGCGCCAGGAGGATTTAGTGAAGAATTAAAAGAGTTTACTTGGGCTTTAGGTGCTGAGTATTTATACCAAGAGTCTTTTGCATTTAGAGCTGGTTATTTTAATGAAAGTGATGAAAAAGGAGCACGAAAGTTTTTTGCTTTAGGTGCAGGATTTAAATACACGACAATAAATATCGACTTATCATATTTATTCTCGGCTTCAAAGGTGCAAAGCCCGTTAGAAAATACACTTCGTTTCTCTCTAACCTTTAACTTTGGAGATGGCGAATATGACGAATATTAGTCGTCAATTATATTGATAACAAAAAAACTATTGTTCTTAAGCAATAGTTTTTTTGTCTAATACAGTTTGTAATGAAGGAGATTAGAATTGAGTCAAAGCTTAGTGTTTATGATAACTCTAATGAGTTACCAAATCATATTGCATCCTTAATGGAAAACGCCAAAGAAGCTAGATTAAAAGCTTATGCACCTTATTCAAAGTTTTTAGTAGGCGCTGCATTATTATTAGACAATGGTGAAATCATAACAGGAAGTAACCAAGAAAACGCATCTTATCCCTCTGGTTTATGTGCCGAACGAACAGCTATATACTATGCAGGAGCTCAATATCCAGATGCTAAAATTGTAAGTATGGCAATAACCGCTGGAGCTCAAAACAACATCAATACCACACCAATTCCTCCTTGTGGAGCTTGCAGACAAACAATAGCTGAATACGAAGTGAAGCAAGAGTTTCCAATAGAAATTTACTTTATGGGTACATCTGGAAAGATTGTCAAGTCTCACTCGCTCGCAAATTTATTACCGCTGGGATTCGATCGTAGTTTTCTATAACGTTTTCGTGCTAAATTTTACGATTTTCAGTTTTTTCATTACTAACTAAAGTGTTACTTTTGTTATTCGTTTAAATAATTAACGCCACCAATGCAAAAAATAACAAAAGAAGTTTACCTAAAATGGTATGAAGACATGTTATTCTGGAGAAAGTTTGAAGACAAACTTGCTGCAGTTTACATTCAACAAAAAGTAAGAGGATTTCTTCACCTATATAATGGTCAAGAAGCGGTGTTAGCTGGAGCGCTTCATGCTATGGATTTGACGAAAGATAAAATGATTACGGCATACAGAAACCACGTTCAGCCTATTGGGATGGGTGTGGACCCTAAGCGTGTCATGGCGGAATTATATGGTAAGGCTACAGGGACCTCTCAAGGGTTAGGTGGATCAATGCATATTTTTTCAAAAGAACATCGGTTTTATGGTGGTCATGGAATCGTTGGGGGTCAAATTCCATTAGGAGCGGGTATAGCATTTGGGGATAAATACCATGGAAGTGATGCTGTGACCTTATGTTGTTTTGGAGATGGTGCTGCACGTCAAGGGTCATTGCATGAGACATTTAACTTAGCAATGCTCTGGAATTTGCCAGTTGTTTTTGTTTGTGAAAATAATGGTTATGCAATGGGAACTTCTGTTGAACGTACTGCAAACCATACGGATATATGGAAACTCGGATTAGGATATGAAATGCCTTGTGGTCCTGTTGATGGGATGAATCCAGTGAAAGTTGCCGAAGCTTTTGACGAAGCTATTACAAGAGCACGAACTGGTGGTGGGCCAACATTCTTAGAGGTTAAAACTTATCGCTATAGAGGTCATTCGATGAGTGATGCTCAGCATTATAGAACGAAAGACGAAGTGGCAGAGTACAAGAAAATAGATCCAATCACTCAGGTAAAAGATATTCTTTTAGAAAAGAAATATGCCACCGACGACGAGATTAAAGTCATGGACAAGCGCGTTAAAGATTTGGTTAAAGAATGTGAGCAATTTGCCGAAGATTCTCCTTATCCAGATTTAAATGTGATGTACGATGCCGTATACGAACAAGAAGATTATCCATTTATACAACACAAAATATAAGCTATGCAGAAGTAATTAATATGCCGCGTTTGAGCGATACAATGGAAGAAGGAACTGTTGCCACTTGGTTAAAAAAAGTAGGAGACAAAATTGAAGAAGGTGATATTTTAGCTGAAATTGAAACTGATAAGGCTACAATGGAGTTTGAATCTTTCAATGAAGGAACTTTACTTCATATCGGTATCGGAGAAGGCGAAACAGCTAAAGTTGATTCGCTTTTAGCCATTATTGGTGAAGAAGGAGAAGACATCTCAGGTCTATTAATTGGTGGAGCTTCTGAAAATAAGGTTGATGATGTTAACGCAGCTAAAGAGTCAGAAGACCTTGAAAAACAATCTGAAGACATTCAAGATGCTGAGACATCTAATGACGTTGAAATACCCGAAGGAGTTATAGTAGTGACTATGCCTCGATTGAGCGATACAATGGAAGAAGGGACTGTCGCGACTTGGTTGAAAAAGGTAGGTGATGCTGTTGAAGAAGGTGATATTTTAGCAGAAATTGAAACTGATAAAGCGACTATGGAATTTGAATCGTTCCAATCGGGAACTTTATTACATGTTGGTTTAAATGAAGGTGAATCTGCTAAAGTAGACGCACTTTTAGCAATCATTGGGCCTGCAGGTACAGATGTGTCTGCTGTGGCGAAAAACTTTAAAGTTGGAGCTTCATCTTCTAAAGCAAAAACAGAAGAAACTCCAAAACAAGAAACTATAGCGACTCCAAAAACAGAGTCAAAGAAAACAATTGCTACTGCTCAAGTTAGCACAGGAGTTGTTTCTACAAATAATGGTCGAATTTTTGTGTCGCCGTTAGCAAAGAAAATGGCTGAAGAAAAAGGGATCAATTTGTCTCAAGTCCAAGGTTCTGGGGAGAATGGCCGAATTGTTAAACGCGATATAGAAAACTTTACACCAGTAATAACAGCCCAGTCTTCAGCGCCAGTAGCTAAATTTGTGCCTTCTGGTCAGGAAGATTTTGATGAAGTTCTAAACTCAAATATGCGTAAAGCGATTGCTAAAAATTTAGCAAAATCGAAATTTACAGCACCACATTATTACTTAAATGTGGAGTTTGATATGGAAAATGCAATGGCTTTTAGAGCACAGTACAATTCCATACCAGATACAAAGATCTCTTATAATGATATGATTGTGAAAGCTTGTGCTTTAGCGTTGCGTCAACATCCACAAGTGAACTCACAATGGTTTGATCATAGAATGCAACTTAATAATCATGTACACATAGGTGTTGCAGTTGCAGTCCCTGATGGCCTTGTTGTTCCTGTGGTGCGTTTTGCAAATGAGCAAAGTTTGCCACAAATTGGAGCTGCGGTAAAAGATTATGCTGGACGTGCTCGCAACAAGAAACTAACTTTAGACGAAATGGAGGGTAGTACCTTTACAATTTCTAATTTAGGAATGTTCGGCATTGAGAGTTTTACCTCAATCATAAATCAGCCAAACTCTGCAATCTTATCAGTTGGAGCTATAGTGTCTAAGCCAGTAGTTAAAAATGGACAAGTTGTTCCTGGCAATACAATGAAATTGACAATGGCCTGTGATCATAGGACTGTAGATGGTGCGACAGGAGCTCAATTTTTAGAAACGTTAAAAGGCTATATTGAGAATCCTGTAACAATGCTCGTTTAAATTAAATAAAATTTATAATACTGAACTTAGTTCAGATACTTACGATATTAAAAGCCTGATTTGATATTTTTTTCAATTCGGGTTTTTTTATCTTTAGTGACAAATAATAATCTACATGAAAAAACTTTTTCCATTAGTTGTTTTATTACTTATTCTAGGCTGTAAGTCCTCCGTAAAAACAGAATCCAAATCAATCACTATTTCGAGTGCCGAAGTTAAAGAAGTCGTGATGTATTTGGCTTCAGACAAAAATCAAGGTCGTAACACAGGTTCGGATGGCATTAATGCATCTGCAACTTACATTGAAATCAGTTGAAAACTTTTGGTGTAAAACCGTATTACGATACATATAGAGATAACTTTAAAGTTGGTGAAATGGACGCATTTAATGTGGTTGGTTTTATTGAAGGTACAGATACAACACTTAAGAATGAGGTTATTGTGTTAGGAGCACATTACGATCACATCGGATATGCAAAAGCTATAGAGAATGATTCAATAGCTAATGGTGCAAACGATAATGCGGCAGGAACAAGTGCTGTTATGGCAATAGCCAAGTATTTCGCAACTAAGAAAAATAATAAGCGCAAGTATTATGATCGCTTTGTTTTCTGCTGAAGAAATGGGACTCTTGGATCTAAACATTTAGCGCAACGATTGAAATCTGAAAAACCTTAACCTATACACCATGATTAACTTCGAAATGATTGGTGTGCCTTTTAAAGATCGCGATTATACGGCATTTGTGACTGGTTTTGAAAAATCAAATATTGCTCAAAAAATGAATGAATATTTGGGGTCTAATTTTATTGGGTTTTCTGAAATTGCAAAAAAAATACAATTTATTTAGACAGTCTGATAACTATGCGTTCTATAAAGAATTTAAGTTGCCTTGTCATACAGTTTCATCATGCGATCTTTCCAATTATGATTATTATCATCATGCTGATGATGAAATAGATAAGTTAGATTATGAGCATATGGCAAGTTTGATTAATGCCGTGATACCTGCAATAGAAACAATGAGTAACACAGAGACTAAAGAAATTATAATGTATGAAGCAGATTAAGAATATAATTATAACTGGCACCAGTCGTGGAATTGGTTTTGAACTAGTTCATTTGTTTGCTAAACAAGGTCATAATGTATTAGCCTTATCAAGAAATGCACAACCCGTAAATAATCTTCATTTCGACAACATAGAATCATTTGCTTTCGATTTATGCGAGGAAGATGATTACCAAAAAACAGTTTATTCAGAATGAATGGAAGCATGTTGATATTCTAATCAATAATGCTGGGATGTTACTTAATAAACCATTTGCAGAAACGACGTTTAAGGATTTTACAAAGGTTTATGAAACCAATGTTAATGACGCGTATTGTGTTGCCTTACATGAAGAACGACGGACATGTCGTAACTATAAGTTCAATGGGAGGCATTCAAGGTAGTATGAAATTCCCGGATTAGCAGCTTACAGCTCAAGTAAAGGAGCCGTAATAACCCTTACCGAATTATTAGCCGAAGAATATAAAGAGACGGGTCCACAATTTAATGTGCTCGCTTTAGGTGCTGTTCAAACCGAAATGCTGAAAGAAGCTTTTCCAGACTATCAAGCACCAACTACCGCTTTGGAAATGGCAACCTATATTCAAGATTTTGCACTTAATGGAAATAAATATTATAATGGGAAAGTCTTACAGGTGTCTAATTCAACACCTTAATTATTGACTAGTCAAATTATAAATACCACCAAGCCCAATACATCAAACCAAACTGCAAAGGAATGCGAAGTATAAGGAGCCAATTTGGCACACCAGCCGATGCTTTCTTACCAGATAACATATAAAAATGTACGAGTAAGAATACTGCGAGCATGGCAATGATACCATAAATAGAAATGGTTTTTAAATCTGGTATGCATAAACCAATACCCAATGCTATTTCCGCTATACCACTCCAAAACACCAAGGGTTTATGGTATGGTAAATATCTTGGCATGACACGCAGATAGAGTTTTGGTTTGACAAAATGCATAATACCAGCGATAATATACATCACAGCCATCACATATAGGTGCCAAGCACTAGTCATCTTTATAGATATTATAAGTCATGCCAACACCATAATTGTTGAGGTTAGTTCTTAATAAACTTGATTCAATACCATTGCCTTGTTTGAACTGTACCCATTTCCACTAATAAACACACGTTTAATATAGGTGTGGTGTTGATTAATTTCATCTGTAAAGGGTAAGGGTCTAAAATTAGTTGGATTTTTACAATACCGTTTTTAGATTTAATCTCTTTATACTTCTTATTTGGCAGTAATTTTCCGTTTGGATCTGTGTATCCAAGAACCTGTAAGGATACAAAAAAACCACCCTTCGGAATAAATAAATTGTGCTCTGAGATATCGAGTTTGAACGCATCACCATTTTTTTCAGTGACTCGAAATACAATATTTGAATAGGTCATGACGTCACCTGGAATGCCGTTATCATTCTTATAGAATTTCACTTTAAACAAGGTTGAAAATTTACGCTTATCGGCATTTGACCGTTTGCGTTTATTCCAATCTTTAGATTCTAAAGTAATTGGAAATAACACAGACGTAATTTTTTTTAATTTGTCATTGTCATTCGGGAAAAACACTGCGATTTCACTTTCTATAGTAGGTAGCCAGCATTTATAATAGTCGTCATCTAAATATTTTTTCTTTTTTGAACTTTCTATTTATTTTAGCGTTTACAATAACTTCATCGAGCTTATTAGCTTCTATTTGCATCTCAATAGTCGTTGGAAGATTTATTGTAGCTATTGCTAAATCTTTGTAGCCTAAGGCAGAAATATATAGTGAATCTACATCTGGATACAGTTTTTAGTGAATATAAATAAACCATCATCATCTGCAAATAAACCTTGTCCGTCACCAAATGAGATAGTTGCATAAGACACAGGGTATTGCGTTTCTTCGTCGACAATTGTAGTTTGTGAACTGGCACTGCTCACTAATATGAAGACGAGTAGGTTACAAAATAGGTGTTTCATAGATTGAATGTATATATTGGAGTTCATCTTGTCTAATATACACATTAAGCGATGTAAATAAAAAAACCACTGTCGATTAACAGTGGCTTTTAAGTTTAGTTGGTGATATGAAATTTATTCTTTATCAAGGTTTTTGGTCATATTAAAGCCTATAAAAAGTCCCACTCCAGCCATAAAGAAAATTGTTGCAGGATAAATGGCGTCTTCGTCTAATGTTGAGTAATTATCTATAATAGATGCTATAAAAGTTCCTAGCCCTATGCCCATTAATAAAAGGGAAAGGTTAAGGGTAAGTACTTTCCAGATTGGCGCTGCGTGCTGTTTACCTTTCATAAAAATACTTGCATCTTTTTCGATAAGTGCTAAACGTTCTTTGTTTCGCGTTGAAAAATATAAATAAAATACTCCAAAGATTGCACCAAATATAATTGGTATAATGATTAATTCTGATCCCATAATGTTTTCGTTTTTAATTGATTAAATTTAAATGTTCTGAGCTTATGACGACAGGTTTTGAGTTTTGGTTACAGATTAGTTTAAAAAAGATTAAAAAAATATTTTTCGGAAATTGTAACCTTAGGGTTAATTGTGTCGTCTTAAAACAAA